>JBFINI010000268.1:0-5073 GCA_041611275.1 Burkholderiaceae bacterium | reverse complement strand
GGCTGCTTCCACAGCGGCGTCGGCTCGGCGGCGCCGAACTCCGGCTGGCTGAAGGCGGCGTTGACGACGTTCAGTGAGTCGCCGCGCTGGTTGTTGAAACCCATCGCGTCGCGGGCCAGCGCGGTGATGTTCTGAATTTCCTTTTCACTGAGCGGCGTCGATTGCGCGGCGCCGCCGGCCGGCGTATTGCCGGCGGCGGGCCGGTTGTTGACGACCACCGCCGCGGTCAGGCGGCGGATCTGGCCGCTGGCCTGGCGGGTGTGGCGAATGTTCTTGTCAACTTCGAAGTTGGTGGTCGCCTCGCGACGGGTCGAACTGCCGTTCGCGGCGGCCGCGGCGGTCGGATTCAGCGGCGCCACGCTGCCGGCGATCGGCGCGGTCGGCGGCACCGGCGGCTGATTGGACAATGCGCCCGGGATGCCCTGGGCGGTGGCCGGGCCGGGCTGCGCGGCTTCGCTGGTCGACGACGAGCGAACGGCGGCCTTGGTATCGGCGCCCTGATTGGGCGTATAGGTCTCGGCGGTCGCCTCGATCTGCGTGAAGTCGATGTCGGCCGTGACCTGCGCGCGCACGTTGCCGCGGCCGAGGATCGGCTCGAGGATGTCCTCGATGCGCTTGATCGTGTTGGCTTCTATCTGCGCCACATAGTCGAGCTGCTTGGCATCGAGGCCGGCGGCGTTGCCACGCTCGGAAGCGAGCAGGTTGCCCGACTGGTCGACGACCGACACGTTCTTGGTCGCCAGCTCCGGCACACTGGAAGACACCAGGTGCACGATGCCGGCGACCTGCGCGCGGTCGAGCGAGCGGCCCGGGTGCAACTGCAACAGCACCGAAGCGGTCGGCGGTTGCTTCTCGCGCAGGAAACCCGATTGCTTGGGCAGCGCCAGATGCACGCGTGCCTGCGCCACCGGCGCCAGCGCCTGGATCGAGCGGGCCAGTTCGCCCTCGAGGCCGCGCTGATAGTTGACCTGTTCCTGGAACTGGGTGACGCCGAACTTCTGCGTCTCCATGATCTCGAAGCCGACCAGCGAACCCTTGGGCAGACCCTGCGAAGCGAGCTTCAGCCGCGCCTCGTGCACCTTGTCGCCCGGCACCAGCAGCACGCCGCCGTCGCCGTTCTTATAAGGGATGTTCATCTGCGCCAGGCTGGCGATGATCGCGCCGCCGTCGCGGTCGGACAGGTTGGTGAACAGCACCCGATAGTTCGGCGAGCTGCTCCACAGCCAGGCGGCGCTGACCACCGCCGCCAGCGCGGCGGCGCCCAACAGCAGCATGCCCTTCACGCGCGGGCTCATCCGGGCAAAGGCGCTGGCTGGCGCCTGCATGGCGGCAACCGAACTGGCTACGACTGCGGAGTTGTCCATTGTCTCGATCAGGCTGGTCCAGGGCTCGCGACGCGCATGCAGCGGACGCATCACGGCGCGAAGTCGGACGGATTATTCGGCCGGCTTTAGGGCACGAAAGCGCCGATAAGGGCCGCAAAAGCCTGCCGACTCCCGCGCCGCGCCCGGCTGGGCGAATTGACCGCGTGCTTACGGCCTTATCGACCGATCGGCTGGGCTATGTCGCCACTAGCCTGCCCATCGAACACATTCGCCGCGCGCCCATGGGCCGCATGGCGTAACGAGATGGCGGAAATGGAAATCAAGCCGATCAATTCGCAGATCGCCCAGGCCGTCGCGGCGCTGAAGGCGCCGGCCGCCGCTGCAGCCACACCAGCCGGCAAGGTCGACTTCGTCGCTTCGCTCGATTCGGCGCTGAAGGCGGTCAGCCAGACGCAGCAGCAGTCGGCCGAACTGCAGCGGCAGTTCCAGCTGGAAAATCCGACGGTCAGCCTCGAGGAAACGATGATCGCGATGAACAAGTCGCAGCTCAGCTTCCAGGCGGCGGTGCAGGTGCGCAACCGGCTGGTGCAGGCCTACGAGCAGGTCATGAACATGCCGGTGTGATCGCCGGCCACGGCGGCCCGCCGCGAGCTGCCGCCGATCGCCGCGGCGCGTTAAGCTCGTGCCGTATCTCTGGCGGATTCAAAGATGACTGAGCGCAACGATAAGTCCCGGCAGGCAATCGACCTTGCGGAAGCGTCTCGTCTTGTCGACGCGCTCGAGCAGGACCTGGCGCAGCTGAAGACCGGGCAGGGCGATCTCGACCACCTGCGCGCCGACGTCGAACACCTGCGCACGGCGCTGGCCTCGGCGCAGCCGCAGGCCGACGTGCACGGCGGGCTGGCCGGGCTGCGCGAAAAACTGCACGCAATGAGCGACGAGCTGCTCGACGACGCCATCAAGACCGGCGATTACATCGCCCGCATCGGACGCCTGCTCGGCCTGTAGTTTCGTCCGTCCGCGGGCGCGCGGCGCTTCCGCTACGATCCTTGCGAGGATCGTCGATCGACAAGGAGTGCTCCGCGATGCAATACGTCAATCTCGGCCGCACCGGCCTGAAGGTCTCCCGTTTCGCGCTTGGCATGATGACCTACGGCAGCTCCAAGTGGCGGCCGTGGGTGCTCGATGAAATGGCCGCCCGGCCACTGGTGCGGGCGGCGGCCGAGGCCGGCATCAACTTCTTCGACACCGCCGACATGTATTCGGCCGGCGCCTCGGAGGAACTGACCGGAAAATTCGTGCGCGAGTTCTGCCATCGTGACGAGGTGGTGGTCGCCACCAAGGTCCACTATCCGGTCGATCTCGCCTTCCAGGGCGGCAATGCGCCGGGTCCGAAATTCCAGGCCAAACCGAATACCAGCGGCCTGTCGCGCAAGCGCATCTTTGCGGCGCTCGATGCCAGCCTGCAGCGGCTCGGCATGGACTACGTCGACCTGTATCAGATCCATCGCTTCGACTACGCCACGCCGATCGAGGAGACGATGGAGGCGCTGCACGACGTGGTCAAGAGCGGCAAGGCCCGCTACCTCGGCGCCTCGAGCATGTTCACCTGGCAGTTCGTCACCATGCAGCACGTCGCCGAGCGCAACGGCTGGACGAAATTCGTCTCAATGCAGAATCACTACAACCTCGTCTACCGCGAGGAAGAGCGCGAGATGAATCCGTACTGCCGCGCCACCGGCGTGGGACTCATCCCGTGGAGCCCGCTGGCGCGCGGCTTCCTTGCCGGCAACCGCAAGCAGGGCGAAGGCGGCGCAACCGACAAGAAGGAAGGCGCCACTTCGCGCGCCGCCACCGACGAGCTGGCACAGAAGTTCTACTACCGCGACGCCGATTTCGCGGTGGTCGACGCGGTGACGAAGCTGGCCCGCGAGAAGAACGTGCCGAATGCCGCGCTCGCCTACGCGTGGCTGCTGCACCAGCCGGCGGTCACCAGCCCGATCATCGGGTTCAGCAAGCTGGCACAGCTGGAGCAGGCGCTGGCCGCGCTCGAGATCAGGCTGTCGGCCGATGAGCTGGCGCGCCTGAGCGCGCCGTATCAGCCACATCCGGTGATCGGGCACAGCTGATCGATCGGGCCGCGGCGCTGGCCGGCTTCGACGTCTGCACAGGCGGTAGCGTCGGGCCAGGGCACTCAGTGCGCAGCGACTGGCTTGCGCATGTCGCCGAGCGTGACCGCTCGGTGACGACTTTCGCAACCCATCGATCGCCGCAATAGCGCCGGAAAAGCGGCGCAATTCGGATTTCTATTGGTCGTCGCGGTCGATCGCGACCGATCGTCTGGCCGTCTGCCGTTCGTTCGCCGACAAACGGTAAACGTCGCGCACATCGACCGTCGACCCTGCTGCCGGTCGGGTCAGCGCGCGCTCGCTGTTCTCATCCATCCGATCTACGCCTGTGCGCCGCGGCGAGTGGGTGCTGACGCACGCAAAGTGACGGCGAATCAATTCGCTGCTTCGGAAAACTTTAGCCCGTCGAACGGATGATCCTCATTCGGACGTCACGTCTTTACGTTTCGCATCAACTCATCCGAACGACGTGCCCATCCCATGACCACCGAAGAAATTTCCTCCCGCCGCTGGTTTCTCGACACGCTTGGCAAGGGCGTCGTGCTCGCGCTGCTGGCAATACCGATGCTGCTCGGCGGCGGACCGGCAAAAGGACAGTCCACCGCCTGGGACAAGCTCGCCAAGGACCTGCAGGACGTCGTCAGCGCGCCGCTGACGCCCTCGATCAGCTGGGCCAAGGACGTCGTCGGCGGTGTGCGGATGGTCAAGGTGCTGGTGATCAGCAACAGCGCCGATCCCGACCTCGTTTCGCTGCGCGCCGACGTGCTGACCAAGGGAGGCTCGGTGTACTTCCGCTACACCTCGGTGCGCGCGCTGTCGGTGATGCTGCCGGCCAACCAGGTGGTCAACCTCGCCGCGCGCAGCGACGTGCAGCGCATCTCGCCGAACCGGATGACGGCACGAACCTTCAGCACGCTGGAGCAGACCACCGGCGTGAGCAACGTCCGCAGCGGCAAGTCGAACACCGCCTACGCCGGCTTTGACGGTGCCGGCATCGGCATCGCCATCCTCGACTCCGGCATCTGGAAGCGCCACACGCACTTCGGTCCGAAGACCGGCCCGTCGCGGGTGATTCGCGCCGTGAACTTCCTGCGCCAGGGCGTTGGTGATGCCGAAGCCGTCGGCCTGAAGCGCTGGCAAGCCGGCGTCGATGCGTCGGCCGGTCTGTATCCCGGCAGCCCGACGATGGCGACCTACGAAGACAGCATCAGGTGGGAGCAGGCTTTCACCGCCGACAAATATGGTCACGGCACGCACGTGGCCGCGATCGCCGCCGGCGCCGGCGCCTACCAGACGCTCGACACGACCGGCATCGCGCCGAAAGCCAACCTGTTCGACGTCAAGGTGCTCGACGAGAACGGCTTCGGCCAGCTGAGCGACGTGCTGGCCGGCATCGACTGGGTCCTGTACTACGCCAAGACCTACAACATCCGCGTGATGAATCTGAGTCTCGCGGCAGACTCGACCGAAACGCATCTGACCGATCCGCTGGCCATCGCTGTGCGCAGCGCCACGGCCGCCGGCATCACCGTGGTCGTGGCCGGCGGCAACTTCGGCCAGACCGCCACCGGCGCGGAACGCTACGGCACGATTAGCTCTCCGGGCCACGAGCCGAGCGT
>JBFINI010000267.1:0-5083 GCA_041611275.1 Burkholderiaceae bacterium | reverse complement strand
GTTGGCCTCACTGGTGAAGCGGTAGGTCACGCCATTGAATTCGGTCTTGATTGCCGGGTTGCCGGGCACCGGTGCCTTCTGCGTGAAATAAGCCACCGGATCGTTGCCGCGCAGGATCAGGTTCTGATCGGCGCCGTCGCTGACCGTGTTATTCACCGTGCCGCAGCCGGCGAGCAAGGTCAGCAAGGCAATGCCGGCGACGAGTCCTCGTATTTTCATCGAGTATTTCTCCCGTGTATCCGTGCAAAACCTAGCGCGGCGGCATGACTTACCCGCCGGAGCCGGCCGTCAAGCCGCGAGTTTCGCCGCCAGCGCATTGCCGGCACGCGCGAATGCCTTGCGTCCGAGGATGCTGCTCACCCACTGGCCGGCCGCCACCACTTTGGCGAGATCGATGCCGGTGTCGATGCCCAGCCCCTGCAGCAGGTACAGCACGTCTTCGGTGGCCACGTTGCCGGTCGCGCCCTTGGCATACGGGCAGCCGCCAAGCCCGGCCACGCTGGTGTCGAAGGTGGCGATGCCCATCTCGAGGCAGGCGTAGATATTGCCGATCGCCTGGCCGTAGGTGTCGTGGAAATGGCCGGAGACGTCCTTGAGGTCGTAGATCTGCAGCACCGCTTCCATGGCCGCCTGCGTGGCGCGCGGCGTGGCTACGCCGATGGTGTCGGCCACGCCGCAGTGCTGCACGCCGATGGCCTTCATCAACGTGGCCACGTAGGCCACCGCGTCGGGCTTGACCTCGCCCTGGTACGGACAGCCGAGCGCACAGGAGATGGCGCCGCGCACGTGGACGTTGTGCGCCCGCGCCGCTGCGACGACCGGGCCGAAGCGCTCGATCGACTCGGCGATCGAACAGTTGATGTTCTTCTGCGAGAACGCCTCGCTGGCCGCGCCGAAGACGACGATCTCGTCCGGTTTCGTCGGCAGTGCCGCCTCGAAGCCCTTCATGTTCGGCACCAGCACCGAGTAGACGACGCCGGGCTTGCGTTTGATTCGCGCCATCACCTCGGCACCGTCGGCCATCTGCGGCACCCACTTCGGCGAGACAAAACTGGTCACCTCGATGTTGGTGAAACCTGCGTCGGTCAGCCGGTCGGTCAGTTCGACCTTAACGTCGGCGGGAATCATCTGCTTTTCGTTCTGCAACCCGTCGCGCGGGCCGACGTCGACGATCTGCACCTTGCTCGGCAAGACAGCCATGGCGTTCTCCAGCAATGTGGCTCCGATGGTAGCGCCGCGCAGCGCAACGGCCCGCGGTATCAGTAGCCGCGCGCGCGATCGACGAAACCCGGCAGTGACGACGGCGCTACGCCGCGCTCCAGCGCGACGATCGCCTCGGCGATTTGTCGGGCTGCCGGTCGTCGCGGCGTTGGGCCTGACAAATGCGGGGTGACGGTCACCTTGGGGTGATGCCAGAACGGATGCTCGTCGGGCAGCGGCTCGTTGCGGAACACGTCGAGGATCGCGCCGCCAAGGTGGCCTTCGTCGAGCAGCGCCAGCAGGTCGTCATCGACGATCGTGCCGCCGCGACCGACGTTGATCAGCTGCGCCCCCTTGGGCAGCAGTGACAGCCGCGTACGATTGAGCAGGTCGCGAGTTTCTCTGGTCAGCGGCAGCGCGTCGACGAGAATGTTGGTCTGCGCGAGGAACTCGGCCAGTTGCGCCTCGCCGGCGAAGCACTGCACGCCGTCGAGTTTCTTTTCGCTGCGCGACCAGCCGCGCACCGGATAGCCGAACATCTTCACCGCCTGCGCGATCTGCGCGCCGATCGCGCCCAGCCCCAGCACGCCGACTGTTGGCGGGCGGCCGCGCGGCTTATCGACGTTCCAGTCGCGCACCGCCTGCGGCCCAGTGAAGCGGTCGAGCCCGCGCGTGATGCGCGCGATGAAAAAGCAGACGTACTCGGCCATTTTCGGTGCCATGCCAGCATCGACCAGCCGCAGAGCGGGCAGCGTGGGCGGCAGCGACGGCAGCGCCAGCAGCCCCTCGACGCCGGCGCCGACGTTGAACAGCACGCGCAGCTCGCGCTCCTGCTCGAAAAACTCCGCCGGCGGCAGCCACACGGCCGCATAACGCGCATCGATCGGCGCGCCGTTCCACAGACGCACATCGGCGTCGAGTCCCGCCTCGGCGCAGGCCTCAAGGATCGCCTCGCGCCACGGCTCGGCGGTCATCCGCGTCAGCGCGATGGCAATGCGCAGCGGCGCAGTCATTGCGCACTGAAGGCCACTAGCGGCGCGCCCTCGGCCACCTGCTCGCCGGCGCCGTAGTTCACCGCGTCGACCATGCCGTCACTCGGCGCGACAATCGTGTGCTCCATTTTCATCGCCTCCATCACCAGCAGCGGCGTGCCCTTGGCCACGCGGCTGCCGGCGGCCACGTGCACGGCGATGATCTTGCCGGGCATCGGCGCGGTGAGCCCGGCCTCAGCGCCGTCGCGTTCGCCGGCGTGCGCGATCACGTCGCGCAGGGTCAGCACGCGGTGCCTGCCGCCGCTGAACACGTGCAGCGCGTCGCCGTCGCGCACCACGTCGGCGGCCAGTGTGCGGTGGCCCAGGCGCAGCGTCAGCCGCGAGCCGTCGCACTCGACGATCGACAGCGGTTCATCGCGGCCGGCATGGCGGTAGTGGTAGCCGTCGCGGCCGTACGCGAGCTGCACATCGTGCACGCCGTGCTCGGCCTGCAGTGTCAGGGTGCGCAGGTAGGTCGTGTTCAGACGCCAGCCGCCGCGTTTGTCGAACGGGTCGCTGCGGCCGCTGCCGGCCGCCGCCTCGTCGGCCAGCACGCGCGCGCAGGTGGCGGCGAGCATGTCCTCCGGCACGCGCGCCTCGGCGACGAACAGCCGCTCGCGCTCGCGGTCGATCAGTCCGGTGTCCAGATCGGCAGCGATGAATGCCGGGTTGTCCATCAGCCGGGCCAGGAAATCGACGTTGTTGGCCAGGCCGACGATATGGAACTCCGCGAGCGCGCCGCGCATGCGGGCGATGGCCTGCGCGCGGCTCTCACCCCAGACGATCAGCTTGGCGATCATCGGGTCGTAGTGCGGACTGATTGCATCGCCCGAGCGCACGCCGCTGTCGATGCGCACTGCCGCCGGATCGTGGAAGCCGTTGTCATCCGCATTGCGCTTGAACTCGACCGCCGCCGGCATCGCCATGTGCTTCAGGTGGCCTGTCGCCGGCAGGAAGCCCTTGTCCGGATTTTCTGCATACACGCGCACCTCGATCGCATGGCCGCGCAGTTCAAGTTGCTCCTGCGTCGCCGGCAGTTTCTCGCCCGAGGCCACGCGCAGCTGCCACTCGACCAGATCGTGGCCACTGATCATCTCGGTGACCGGATGTTCGACCTGCAGCCGCGTGTTCATCTCCATGAAGAAGAACGTGCCGTCGGCATCGACGATGAATTCGACCGTGCCGGCGCCTACATAACCGACCGCTTTGGCCGCCGCCACCGCCGCCTCGCCCATCGCCCGACGCCGCTCGGCGGTCATGGCGGGCGCCGGCGCCTCCTCGATCACCTTCTGGTGCCGCCGCTGCACCGAGCAGTCGCGCTCGAACAGATAGACGCAGTTGCCGTGCGTATCGGCGAACACCTGCACCTCGATGTGGCGTGGCCGCTGCAGGTACTTCTCGACCAGCACACGCTGGTCGCCAAAGCTTGCTGCTGCCTCGCGCTGGCAGGAGGCGAGCATCGCGTCGAATTCGCCGGCGCTGTTCACGATGCGCATGCCCTTGCCGCCGCCGCCGAGTGCCGCCTTGATCAGCACCGGATAGCCGATGCGCCCGGCTTCGCTCGCCAGCAGCGCCGGATCCTGGTCGGCACCGTGATAGCCGGGCACCAGCGGCACCGAAGCTGCCTCCATCAGCGCCTTGGCCTCGCTCTTGCTGCCCATTGCCGCCAAGGCGCGCGGCGGTGGGCCGATGAACACCAGTCCGGCATCGGCCACGGCTCTGGCGAACGCTTCGTTTTCAGAGAGGAAACCGTAGCCGGGATGGATCGCCTGCGCGCCGCTCGCCTTGGCGGCGGCGATGATCAGCGTGCCTTTCAGATAGCTGTCGCGCGCCGGCGGCGGGCCGATGCGCACCGCTTCGTCGGCGAAGGCCACATGCCGGCTGCCGGCGTCGGCATCCGAATACACGGCAACGGTGCGCACGCCGAGGCGGCGTGCGGTGGCCGCCACCCGGCACGCGATCTCTCCGCGGTTGGCGATCAGGATCTTGTTGAACACGGTTTCCCCGCAATAAGAGTGCCGCGCACGGCGATCTGCCTGCCGCAAAACATCGTCAGCCTTTCTGCTCGCCCTGGCCCTGCCGCGTGTCGAGCAGCAGCGGCCCAACCTGCGTGAACCAGCCGTCGCGATTGTCCACCAGCAGGTCGATGCGCAAAGGCAGCGCCGTGATCAGGTCCGCCGGCAGCAGGGCCGGCCGCGCCGACACCGTGACAGTGAACGCCTCGGCCTGCTCACGCGGATGTGACAGCAGCAGTTGGCGCACCGTGGTCAACGTCGCCGCATCCTCGGGGGTCAGCGCGAAGACCTGCCAGGCCTGGCCGGCGGGCGCTGGCGGCAGCCGCGGGTCGATCGCCATCGGCCGCTGCAAGCGGATCACGTAGCGCGCTGCCGGCGTTTGCCGGGCCGTCAGGTCCAGATCGACTTCCTGGAAGATGGCGCGGACATCGGTCAGCACCGCCGCGCGCAGCGTGGCCGGATCGAGCGCGAAGAACTGCCGGATGCCGAAGCGCGTCCGCGACCCGGGCGCGGCCGGCTCATCCGGGGAAGTGGCGCAGGCCGCCGGCAGCAGCGCGGCGACGGCAAGCAGCGTACGCCGCTTCATCACAGCGGCTGCCGCGCGGAGCTGCCCAACAGGCGGCGCATCATCGCGGCGATGTAGCGGAACAGTTTCGGCAGCAGCCACAGCGCCACCAGCACCAGCAGCAGCACGATGCCGGCGGCCACCCACGGATAGGCCAGCACCAGCACCAGCAGGCCGCCGACCAGCACGTCCTCGCTGCTTGAGGCCGCGACATTGCTGAACGGCTCCGGCGAGGTGTTGATCAGTGCGCGGCTGCCGGCCTTGGTGAAGTG
>JBFINI010000266.1:0-5098 GCA_041611275.1 Burkholderiaceae bacterium | reverse complement strand
CTTCGATGAGCGAGATCCGAACGAAAAGGCACCGCTGAAAGGCACAAAAAAAGCCTTGCCAAAGCCCGCCTGAGCCCGATTGCACGGCTATCGTCGCCTACGCCCCTCAAATCAGCCCGTTTCGCAGACCTTCCCTAGCCATCTCGGTGGCTGCGGCGGTCGGCGTCCCGCCTTCAAGGTTGTCCGCGTAAACGGTGAGCTTCTTTTGAATGTGTCTTGCTACATGCTCGACGGCGTTAAGCGTTACTTGTTCTCGAATAGCCTGTCTCTTTCCCGGGCCTGACGCCGTAAGGCGGCAGACAGCTGAGTGCACGCTGAGCACCTGGGTCGGCTTCCCGCAAGCGGCGACGACCGTCCGCAATCCGCCTACTTTCAACGCGAACAGCATGTTCAGTAATGGCTGCGAGGCAATTTTTCGGCGGGAATACGATTGCGTAGATGCCAGTCGGTGAGCCTTCGTCCGAGTTTGTCCGCTACTGAAACGAGGCCAAGCCCATTGTCCCGACTTCTCCGCGCTCGCTTTCTCTGGGCCAGGGCGCCTGAATCTGACCTGCGTCAACTAAATTGGTATCGCGATACCGATATTATCGGCGCATCGTCCGCAAGGGCAGGCCGCGACGCGTGATGGCGCGCGCTGGCCGCAACTTCTGCGCTGGAGCGTCGTCATGAACGAAGCCGCAACCGCCTCGCAGTTCACCGTCCGCGCGCTGCGCCCCCAGGACCTCGACGCGGTTGTCGCCATCGACCAGGCGATCGAAGGCCGGCCGCGTCGCAGCTACGTGCAGCGGCGGCTCGATGCGGCATTGCGCGAGCCGGCGCGACATGTGCAGTTTGCCGCCGACGATGCGCACGGCCTGGTGGGTTACATCCTGGCCCGCGTGCTGAGTGGCGAGTTCGGCCGCCAGCAGCCGGGGCTGCGGCTCGAACTGATCGGCGTGCGCCGCGAAGCACAACATCATGGTGTCGGTCGGCAATTGCTCAAAGCGCTGCTCAGCTACGCACGCCGCCATCAACTGGCGGAATTGCGCACGGCGGCCCGCTGGAACGACCACATGATGCTGCGCTGGCTCGACGCGATGGAATTCCGCCTGGCGCCCGAAATGATCGTCGATTGCCCGGTCGGCGACGGCGCTTACCGACCCGAACGCGACGACGCAGTCGGTTTGCCGACCGGTTCCGGCCCCGGCAATGAGATCGACTACGGTGCGCCGGCGGGCAACGATTACGAAAAGCTGGCGCGCGACGGCGCTGATCTGCGCCTGATGACGACGGCCGACCTGCCCGAGATCGTGCGCATCGACCGGCGGCTGACAGGGCGCGATCGCGGCGACTATATGCGCGCGCAACTGGCTGAAGCGATGGACGACTCGGCCATTCGCATCTCGCTGGTGGCGCGGGTGGATGGCGCGGCGGTCGGCTACCTGATGGCGCGCACAGACTTTGGCGATTTCGGCCGCACCGAGCCGGTGGCGGTGATCGACACCATTGGTGTCGATCCGGACTACGCGCATCGGGGTGTCGGCCATGCGCTGCTGTCGCAGCTGTTCGTCAACCTCGGTGCGCTGCGGGTGGAACGCATCGAGTCGATCGTCGCGCCGCGCGACCTGCCGCTGGCGGGCTTTCTCTACGAATGCGGCTTCGCGCCGTCGGAGCGGCTGGCCTTCGTCCGCGGGACGGGATGATGCCGCTGCCCGACGACAGCGCGGTGCGCGATGCACTGCGCGGTGTTGAGGATCCCGAGGCGGGGATGAACATCGTCGACCTCGGCCTCGTCTATGACATTCGTACGGCCGGTGATCGCATCGAGATCGACATGACGATGACCACGCCGGCCTGCCCGGTGACCGAGATGCTGGTTGACGAAGCGCGCACGGCGGTCGAGGCGAGCGCGCCCGGTGCGACGGTGCAGGTGAACCTGGTCTGGGAGCCGATCTGGAACCCGTCGATGATGAGCGGCGTGGCCCGCGATTTCTTCGGCTGGAACAAGTGAACGCAACGGCGCGCGGCGAGCGGCCGGCGCTGCATCGCCTGCCATTGCTGGTCCTCGGATTCGTCGCGTTGATTGTCGGCACCGGCGCCGGCTTGGCGCGGCTGGGCTGGGCGATGCCCGACCTGGTGGCTTCCAGCGCTGCGCTGCACGGCCCGCTGATGATCGCCGGCTTCTTTGGCGTGGTGATTGCGCTCGAACGCGCGGTGGCGATCGGCCGCGCCTGGGCTTACCTCGGCCCGCTGTTCGCAGGGCTCGGCACGCTGCTGGTGCTTGCCGTCGGGGTAAGCATCGGCGCCTGGTTCAACGTTGTGGGGGCGCTGGTGTTGTTTGCTGCCACCGTCGATGTGTTTCGGCGGCAGCGCGCGCTGTTCACGTTCACCCTGCTGCTCGGCGCCTTCGCGTTCGTCGTCGGCTGCGCGCTGTGGGCCGGCGGCAGCGCGGTGTTCGAGGTCGTGCCGTGGTGGCTCGCTTTCCTGGTGCTGACCATCGCCGGCGAGCGGCTCGAACTGTCGCGCTTTCGCCCGCCCTCGGTGCGCGCCACACAGGCCTTCGCCGCCATCCTCGCCGCAATCGCGTTGGCCCTGGCCGCAGGGTGGGTTGATGCGAGCGGGGCCTGGAGCAGCCGCCTGCTCGGCGCCGCGCTGCTGGCACTGGCCCTGTGGCTGGTCAGGCAGGACATCGCGCGACGCACGGTGCGTGGCCAGGGCCTGACGCGCTTCATTGCGGTGTGCCTGCTGTCGGGTTACCTGTGGCTTGCCGTTGGCGCTGTCGTCTTGCTCGCCGGCGGGCTTGCGCCCGGCTCCGCGAGCTACGACGCAGCGCTGCACGCGCTGCTGCTCGGCTTCGTGTTCTCGATGGTCTTTGGTCACGCGCCGATCATCTTTCCCGCCGTGCTGCGCGTGGCGGTGCCGTATCACGCCAGTTTCTATGCGCCGCTGGCGCTGCTGCACTTGTCGCTGCTCGTGCGGCTGGCGGGCGACGCCGGCGCGCAGCAAGACTGGTTGCGCATCGGTGGCCTGCTCAACGCGCTGGCGTTGGCCGCGTTCATCCTGAACACTGCGAACGCAGTGCTGCGCGGTCGACGCCGGAAATCGCCTGCGGGCCTTGGCGCATGATCCGAGCACTACGCGTTGAAGCGCGTCGCGCGGCACGGGCAGGGGGCAAGGTCCGCGCGTCTGCGGCTCAGCCATCTTGATCATCGTCGTGACGTTGCGATCGATCGAGGAGTGAGCATCGATGACCTACGAGCTGTACTACTGGCCGTCGATCCAGGGTCGCGGCGAGTTCGTGCGGCTCGCCCTCGAAGACGCCGGCGCAGACTACATCGATGTCGCGCGCTCGCGGCGCAAGGCCATGGGCATGGGCGCCATGCAGCGATTGATGGCCAGCAAAGACGTCGCCTGTCCGCCATTCGCGCCGCCGTTCCTGAAGGATGGTGAGTTGCTGATCGCACAGACGCCGAACATCCTCCTGTATCTCGGCCCGCGGCTGGGCCTGGCGCCTTCGAACCAAACCCAGCGGCTATGGGCACACCAGTTGCAACTGACGATCGCCGACCTGGTCGCTGAAGCGCACAACGTCCATCATCCGGTTTCTTCCGCGATGTACTACGAGCAGCAGAAAGCCGAGGCGCTGCAGGCCGCGCGGCTGTTCACCGGCGAACGGCTGCCGAAGTTCCTTGGCTACTTCGAGACAGTGCTGGCACGCAATCCGCATGGGGCGGACTGCGCGGTCGGCGCGGCGATTTCCTATGTCGACCTGTCGCTGTTCCAGATGATTGCCGGGCTGCGCTATGCGTTTCCGCAGACGATGCGGCAGCTGGCAAAGAAGATGCGCCGGCTCGATGCGCTGGCCGCGCGCGTCGAGAAGCGGTCGCGCATCGCCGCCTATCTCGCCTCGCCGCGCCGGCTGCCGTTCAACGAGGACGACGTTTTCCGCCACTATCCGGAGCTCGATCGGTCCTGAGTCGTCGCCGCGCGTGCCGCAGCCTCGTGCTGCTCAGGTAAATTGCGCGCCGGAGACTGCCTGCCGATGAACGATCCGCTGCGTTTCGGCAATGTTGAAGTGCGCCCGTCGGCGCGCGAGCTGCTGCTCGACGGCGCGCCCGTCAAGCTCGGTGCACGCGCCTTCGACGTGCTGCTGGCGCTCGTCGAGCGGCGCGAGGGCGTGGTCGGCAAGAACGAGCTGCTCGAACTCGTCTGGCCCGGCGTGGTGGTCGAGGAGAATAACCTGCAGGTGCAGATCAGCACGCTGCGCAAGCTGCTCGGGCCGCAGGTGATCGCCACGATCCCGGGTCGCGGCTATCGCTTTGCGGCGGCGGTGGACGGTGACAGAGAAGCGGGCGCGTCCGCGTCTCGTGATCTCGCGCATGTGGCGCCGGCACCACGGGCAACCTCGAGCGCCGGCAACCTGCCTCCAGCTGCTCCCCGGCTGCTCGGACGCGACAAGGACATCGACGCGCTGGCGGCGCTGGTACCTGCGTATCGACTGGTCAGCATCGTCGGCGCCGGCGGCATCGGCAAGACGCGACTGGCGCTGGCAGCGGCGCATCGGCTGCGCAGCGCGCTTGCCGACGGTGTCTGGCTGGTCGACCTGGCGCCGCTGGCGGATGCGCAACTGCTGCCGGCGGCGGTGGCACAGGCGCTTGGCGCCGCGCTGGCCGGCGGCAGATCGCCGCTGGACGAAGTCACCGATTTGTTGCGCGGCCGCGACCTGCTGCTGGTGCTCGACAACTGCGAACACGTCGTCGACGAAGCGAGCCGGTTTGCAAGCGCAGTGCTCGAGCAGACCACCGGCGTTCGGTTGCTGACCACCAGCCAGGAACTGCTGCGCGTCGAAGGCGAGCATCTCTACCGCGTTGCGCCGCTGGCGCTGCCTGAGGGCGATGACGTGGCATCGGCGCAGGCGGCCGGCGCGGTGGCATTGTTCGTCGAGCGGGCGGCGGCGCTGCTGCCGGACTTTGCGCTCGGCGAGCACAACGTCGCTGACGTGGCCGACATCTGCAGGCGGCTTGATGGCCTGCCGCTGGCGATCGAACTGGCGGCTGCGCGAGTGCCGCTGCTCGGCGTGGCCGGCGTGCGCGAGCGCCTGCACGAGCGGTTCAGGATG
>JBFINI010000265.1:0-5130 GCA_041611275.1 Burkholderiaceae bacterium | reverse complement strand
GTCAGGTCAGGCCCCGCCTGCGATCGCCGTCCGTTGAGTCGAAACGCGGCGCCGCGCGTTCGACGACGGCGGAAGAACGCGCAGCACTGCGCGGCGCCTGTTCGCCGCTACTTGGCGGGCGGCGTGGTCTTGCCGTGGGCTGAACCGGCAGGCGCCAACGGAGCCGTCGGTTTTTTCGATTGCTTGGGTTTCTTCTTTTCCTTGTTGCTGCGAAGTTGACCCTTGGCCATTTGAAATCTCCCGTCTCGATGCGCATCGGCGCAGGACCCGACAACTATCCAGCTTTGTGAAAGGAAACGCAATCACCCGCCGAATTCGACCGACGGCGCTCGAGGCGATCGCCGCTCGGGCGTGATCGGCTGCACCGTGCCGGCGGCTGCTTATGGCGCTCCTTGAACCACCCCGATCCGGCGGCGCAACCGCTCGGCTTCCGCCTTGTCGCCGGCCTGCTCCGCGCGCAGCCGTTGTGCGTTGAGCCAGGCCAGCAGCGGCCGCCGCCAGCCCTGCGCCGAGGCGGCATCGACCGCCGCCTGCAGCACCTCCGGACTGGCACGCTTCGACTGCAGCAGCACGCCGGCCGCGATCAGGCGCGACAACGGATCGTCGATCGCGCGCAGCGCGGCGGCAGCGCTTTCCGCACTGGCGTTCGCTACCGCGCGCTGCGGCGGCGGCAGCAGCGCGATGTCCTGCGCCTGCAGGCCGGCGGCGAGATAGTCGGCGTAGGCGCGTTCCGTGGCCGGCGCATCGGGCCTGAGCTTTTCGAAATCCGCGCACGGCTCGAACACCAGGCTCGCCACACGCGCGGCGCAGCGCATCAGCTCGGCACGGGCCAGCAGGTCGATGCGGCCGGTGCGCGCGATCTCACGGCGCGCGCGAGCGAACTCAGCCGCCTCGACCCGCGTGTTGCCTTCCAGGTAGGCGGCCACCGCGTTGTCGATCGCACCCCGCGCGTTCATCTGCCAGTCGGGCGGCGGTGGGGCGCTGGTGCAGGCGGCAACGAGCAGTGCCGCCGCCCCGGCCAGCCCGCGTTGCCGAAGTGCGGCTCGGCTCATTTCAGCTTCAACTCCGTGTCGCGCGCAAACGGCCACTTGCGGTTGATCTCGTTGACCAAGCTCTCGACTTTGCGCAAGCTCGATTCGACCTCGGCCCGCAGCGTGCCGAGGTCCGTCGTGGCCACCCGCGCGTTGGCGGCCACGCCCTGCGCTTCCTCCAGCAGTCCGTCGGCTTTCTTCAGCGTGTTGCGCGCGTCGCCGAGCGTGGCGTTCAGCTGCACAATCGCTGCGCGCGTCTCGGGCATTACGCCATCGGCGCCGAAGACCTGCGCGTCGGCCTTGCTCACCATGCTGTCGGCTTTGGTCACCAGGCCGTCGACCTTGGCCGCCACGCCGTCGACGCGTGCCAGCAGCGTGTTGGTCCGCTCGAGCGCAGCGATCAGCTTTCTGGCGTCATCGTCATTGCCGAGCAGCACGCCGAGTGCGCCGTGGCGGCCCTTCAGCCGCTCGGTCGTCGTCTGCAGGTTGCCCAGCGTGTTGGCGAGCGCGGCGTCGGACCGGCTAAGCGCCGTCAGGTTCTGCACCAGGTCGCGCACGGCGGAAACCAGGCGCGGAATCTCGGCGCTGGCGTCTCCCGCCAATACTCTGCGCTCGGCGCCATCGGCGAGCGGCGGGTCGCTCAGGATGCCGCTGTAGGCGCGAATGGCGGTGCCACCGACCAGGCTCTTCACCAGCGTGAACACGCTCGATTCACGCAGCCAGCGGGCGTCCTTCTTCGGCACGTCGATGATGATGCGCGCGGTGCCGTCTTCGCCAAGCTCGATGCGGCGCACGCGGCCGATTGGAAAGCCGGAGAACGTCATGTCCATGCCGACCTGCACGCCCTCGGAATCGTCGGCGATCAGCACCAGCCGCTGCGTGGCCTCGAACACGCCGCGGGCGTACATCACATACAGCACCGAGCCGGCCAGCAGGGTCACCAGCAGCAGGAGCAGCAACGCCGCCTTGAACTCCAGGGCGCGCACCGGCGGCGGTGAGGCGGGCAGTTGTTCGTTCACGATGTTCTTTCGGCCGGGATCAATAGTAGTTGCCGACCAGCGACGCCGCTTCGATCAGCAGGATCACCAGGAACAGACGAATCAGCGCCTGCAATTCGGCGCTGGTGCGGCTGCGCGTGCGCGGCAGATCGTAGAGGGCGGAGGCCACCGGCAGCAGCGCCACCGCCAGGCTGAGCAGGAAGGTCTTAAGCGTGAAGATCAGCGTCACCGCCGGGCTGAACACCTGGCCCACGGTGCGCGTGTAACGCTCCAGCCCCTCGGTGGTGAAACCATAGACGGAGAGATAGGCGAGCAGCAGCGTCACCACGCCGGCGACAGCGGCGAGCATCAGCACCGCGAACACGCCCGCGATCACTCTCGGCAGCACCTCGTGCCGAACCGGGTCGATGCCCTTGGCGCGCAGTGCATCGAGTTCGCCACGGGCGCGCATGCGGGCGATCTCACGGCCGTCGGGCAGCGAGACGCGCAGCGCGACGAACACCGCCGCAGTCAGCGGAATCAGCTCGAGCACCAGTACCCGCACGACCATCTGCAGCGCGTACTGCGACAGGCCGTAGCTGGCGGCAGTGACGACGACGATGCGGATCAGCACCAGGCTGATCAGCGAGGACAGCAACGTGAACCACAGCAGCGTCGGCGCCGTGCCGATGGTGATGTGCCGCGCCATCGCCGCGCGGTTCGGCTCACGGTAGCTCGACGGCGACAACGCCAGCACCAGCAGTTGCGCGCCGAAATGGATGATCTGCCACCAGCCGGTAAACCAGCGCAGCGTCGTGCGGCCGATGTCCGCCGGCGCGCCGGGCCGGGAAGAGGTGGGGCTCATGCGCGGATGATAGGGGCGAGCGAACGCGGATGCGGATCCCGCTGCACACGCCGTGAGCAGCGCCGCACCTCTGCCGGGGGCGCGGCCAATCTCTGCCGCGCAAGTTCGCGATTGTTGGTTGCTGAGGCGCGGCGTAGCTTGCCTCGCGCGGCCGCGAACGCTGCCCGATCCGGCCGCGCAAGATGGTCCGCTACCTCGCGCGGGCAGCAAGTACCTTCAAGGGAGAACAACGATGAGAAGACTGTTTGCCGCGCTGCTGCTCGCCTGCGGCCTGGTCCCGCTGGCAATGGCGGCGGATCTGCAGGTTGACCTGCTGGCGATCGAGAAAGGGTTATGGACCGCCTGGGGCAAGAAGGACGGCGCGCCGTTCAAGACAGCGCTTGCCGTGGATGCCGTGCAGATCGTTGCCGGCACGGCGCCGATCGTCGGCCGCGATGCGGTCGTCCAGGTGGTCACGACGCTGCCGTGCGAACTGAAGCGCTTCGCCTTCCAGGATGCCAGGCTGCGCAAGCTGGGCACAGATGTCGTGGCGCTGTCGTATGTCGCCACGCAGGATGCGACCTGCGAAGGCAAGAAGCTGCCGCCGAAGATTCAGTCAACGTCGATCTACGTGCAGCAGAAGGGCAAATGGTTGCAGACGCACTACCAGGAGACGCCGCTGGACTGATGGCGCATATTCACGTGCGTTGGCTATTGCGGAGCATTGATCACGCTCTTACGATGCCGCTACTAGTGAAACATTGCTTGATCTTCACTTCATCAGCCCGAGGGACGGCCCGATGCTCGTAATGACCAATTCGATTTGCCTGGGCGGGCGTGCCGTTGCCTCGTGGGGCGCGGTGGCCTTTGTCCAGCATCGAGCAACCCGGATGGCGCGCGTGACCTAGCGCCTATTCGACGCCGTTTACGGCCCGGGTTGCAGCGATGCACCCGGGCTTTTTGCTTTCTATCATCCACGATTTTTCTCGCCGCCTGCCGCGGCGGAAAGGAGTCTCGCTATGCCTGCAAACATCAATCGAAGTTCCGTTCCGTGCATGCGTTGCCCATCGCGCATGCCAGTGGGTGCCCTGGAAAAAGGGCCGTGATCAATCTCGCGTCAATGCGTCCACGGCGCGCGGCGCGTAGCAAAAGCAAAGGTGATTGCCATGTTGAAAGTCTTGAGGTTGGTTCCCGCCGTCGGGGTTCCTCAGGCGGCCGAGGGTCGAGGCGCAGCCCGGCGGCTGTTGCGTGCCGCGTTGCTTCGCGCGGCCGGCCAGGCGGTCCGGCTGGCAGAGCGGCTCGAAGCGGCGGAGGCGGCGGCGCGCGAGCGTGCCGTCGGCGTCGCGCCGGCACGGCCGCAATTGCCGGCCGCGGTCGGCGGAGTCAGGCGGGTGGAAGCGGTGGTCCTGCTTGCCGTCGCGGCCTACTTCGTCGCCGGTCTGGTCGCGGCTCTCGTCGCATGACGATGAGCCGATGCTCAGCCCGCGGCAACGTGGTGGTGTGCGGGAAGTTCGGCTGCGCGACGAGGAATGAGGGGGCAGGGCGTGTCGCTGGCTGCGGCGCGCGCCCTTCCGTCTCAGCCGAATTCGGTCGCGCTCAGCGCGCGTACCCCGCCGCATGTTCCGCAACGGCACGACGGCGCGCCGCGGCAAGAACTCGTCACGCCGCCCGCACGGGCATCGGGATCACCTGTGCCCGGCCCTTGCCGCGCAACTTCGCTAGCAGTTCGTCCTGTTTCGCGCGTGCCTTGCTGAGGTGCTGCATCTTCACGTGGCCGAAGCCGCGGATGTCCTCGGGAATGCTTGCCAGTTGCACGGCGAGCGCGTGATTGTCGGTGGCGAGCTTGCCGAGCAGTTCATCGATCAGCGCCTCGTACTCATTGATCAGCGCGCGCTCGGTGCGCCGCTCGGCGTTGTAGCCAAAGATGTCCAGCCGTGTGCCGCGCAGGAATTTGAACTTCGCCAGCAGCGAGAACACCGGGATCACCCAGGCGCCATATCGCTTCTTTCCGGCGCGACCAGTCTCGGGATTCGGCTTGGCGACAAGGGGCGGTGCCAGGTAGTAATTGAGCTTGTACTCGCCCTCGAACATCGCGGCGATCCGTTCGCGGAAGGCCGGGTCGGTGTGCAGCCGCCCGACTTCGTATTCGTCCTTATAGGCGAGCAGCTTGAAGTAGTAGCGGGCCACAGCCTCGGTGAGCTTGCTCGAGGCCAGTCGGTCCGATTCGACCCGGCGCACGCGCTCGACCAGCCCCGCATAACGTCGTGCGTAGGCGACG
>JBFINI010000264.1:0-5168 GCA_041611275.1 Burkholderiaceae bacterium | reverse complement strand
GATGCGCTCGAACTCGGCGCCGGCCTGCGTATGCCGTCCCTGCTCGAGATAGGCGAGCGCCAGCTTGGCACCGACTTCGGCCTGCAGCGGATGTTTCGGGTGCTGCTGGCGGAAGCCTTCGAGCGCGTTCGCCGCCGCCTCCCAGTCCTTCAGTCCGAGCAGCGCGGTGGCGGCATCAAACTGCGCGGTCGCCGCTACGGTCGAAGCCGGCGCTTCGGTCGCCGCCCGCGCAAAATGGCCAACCGCATCGCGCAGCCGGTTTTCGGCGCGCGCTTTCTCGCCCTGCTTGTAGATCGACGCGGCCAGGCGCTCGACGATCTCGCCGCGGTTGCGCTCCTGGGCCGATAGCGCGAGCACCTCGCGATAGCGGCGTTCGGCGACATCAAAGGTGCCGCGATCGAAGGCCGCGTGCGCCAGCACCAGCGAGGCGATGCGGCGCTGCGCCTCGGCGGCCGGCGGATTCAGCGCCAACACCTGCTGCGCCACCGTTGCCGCGCGCTCGACCTCACCGAGCGAATACAGGCGCTCGGCGGCATTGGTCAGCACTGCACCAGCGCGTGCGTCGGTCGGGAACGCGGCGGCGAAACGCAATGCGCTGTCGACGCCGGCGAGCTGCAGGGTCTTCTTCTCGGCGTCCGGCGCGCGCTTTTCCTGCTCGGTCTGCGCCAGCAGTGCCGCGTAGCCGGCATCGGCTCGCTTGGCGTGCTCGGGATAGGCGTAGGCGGTCTTCTCGTATTCGACGGCGGCCTCGGCAAAACGCTGCGACTCGAACAGCAGTTCGGCCAGCAGGAAATGCGTCTCCGCCGCCTTCGCGTCCGCCGGGAAGCCGGCCAGCAGTTCGCGGTACCAGCGGATCGCCTGCTGCTGGTCTTCCGCGCTTTTCGTCTTCTGCGCACTGGCATGGTGATGGCGCGCCAGCTCGGCCAGATGCGTGCGTACCAGCGGCTGCGCCCGCTCCCACACCGTGGCGTGTGTCTTGCGCAGCTCGCTCGCCGCGCCGTAACGCTCGACGTATTCGCGTTTGGCATCGAGCGCCAGCGAACCGAAACCGTTGTCCTGGTAGATATCGATCACGCGGGCCTGCAGCACCGGTGCCTGCGGATGATTCGGATTGCGGCGCCCGAACGCGGCAAAGGCGTCGGCGGCATCCTTGATCCGCTCCTGCTTCAGATACAGCTCGCCCAGCGCCTCGTAAATGCGGAACTCATAAGCGCGCCGTTCAGGTAGCTGCGTGTACTGCGCGATCGACTCGGCGCCCTTGAGATTCTGCAGGCTGATGCTGACCACGCGCAGCGTGTCTTCGAGCACTTCGCGGTCGGCGCGCGTCAGCCCCGGCACGCTGGCCAGCTCGCCGCTTGCCTCGGCCCCTTGCTCGCGGCTGGCGAGCTTCAGATCGAGCACGGCGAAGAACGCGTTGAGCCCCTCTTCCAGCCGCGCCTGCTTGAACTGCGACCAGCCCTGCATGTACAGCGACCGCTCGTGATACGGCGTCGGCGATTCGCTGCGCAGCACCGTGGCAAAGGCCTTCTCCGCCGCCACGTAGTTGCGCATCGTGAACAGCAGCTCACCGCGGCGAAACTGCGCCTCCTCGATCACGCGTGTTTGCGGATAGGCCTGCACCAGCTGGTCGAGCGTCTTCAGCGCGGTATCGAGGTCGCCGGACAGCTCGTGCGCCCGGGCCAGCTGGTAGAGCACGCGGTCGTTGCCGGGCTCGTTCGGATAGGCCTTCAGATACTGCTGATACTGCGTGATTGCCTGGCGGTACTCGGCGGCCGGGGCACCGCCCGCGGCCAGCGTGCCCTGCGCCAGGCGATTGTCGGCGCTGTCCATCTCCAGATCGCCGATGCGCCGCTGCGCTTCGGCGGCGTGCCGGTCGCGCGGTGCCGTTCTCAGGTAGTCGCGATAGGCGGCCGCGGCCTGCTCCGGACTAGCCGCCACGCCGGGATCGGCAGCAATATCGATCTGCCGCTTCTCGAGGCTCTTCAGCGTCGGTTCGTTGTCGACCACCGCCTGCCGCGGCTTGAACAGCGAGCACGCCGGCAACGCACCGGTCAGTGCCAGCACGGCAGCGATGACGAGGCTATTGCGCAGGTGCACGGCGGGTGTCCTCGGCTAGATGCGCACGATCGTGAATCTGCGCCACGGCAAAACGCGCCTGGCTGGCGTATTCGACCAGTCGCTGCTTGTTCCGCTGCAGGGCCGCGACGGCGATTTCCTGCACTTGCTGCTGTTGCGCGCGGGCCAGATCGACGGCTCGCGGCAGCATCGCATCGATGCGCTTCTCGAGCGCCTCGATCCGCGTCGCAAAGCGCTCGAACCGCGTGGGTTCATCACGCTGCGCTTCACCCAGCGCCGCGGCGGCGCGCTTGGCGTCGGCCAGCGTTGCCTCGATGACCTGCACGCCCTTCTTCGCCTGCCACAGGCGCTCGGGATAACGCTGCGTCTGCTGCCACAGCAGCGCCCCGGCAATCCGATCGGCGCGCTGACGTGCAGACGTGGTGGCCTCGTCGTCGGGCAACCGCTTCAGCACTTCGAAGACGCCGGCCAGCCGTGCCGCCAACTCCCGTTCCTTCCTGTCGGCCAGGCCAGCGACATCGGCCTGCGCCTCGATGCGCTGCACTTCGGCCGCCAGCGCGGCGGCACGCTGTTCCAGTTCGGGCACACCGAGTGCGCTTTCCTGCGAGCGCACCTGCGGCAGGCGCTCGGCAAAGGCCGCGCGCCGGTTGGCGAGCATGTCGCGGAACGCCGATAGCGTCTCGCGCCACTGGCGCAGATTGCGCTCGAGGAACAGCAAATCGCGAAAATTCTTGAAGCCTTCCTGGAACGCGTGCTCGGCCAGCACGTCGGCAAGGTGACCCGCATGCGGCATTTCGGGCAGCTTGTCGATCTTCGTCAGCCAACCCAGTTCTTCGTCGGGGTTGGCGGCGAGGAGCCCTTCGACCAGCCGGCCAGCACGAATCGCGGCGACCGAATCGTCGAGCGCAACGTGTTCGGCGTCGTAGACAGCGATGGCCTGCTGGTAGAACTGCATGGCCTGACCGTAAGCGCCGAGTTCGCCGTAGGCGTACGGCACGGCGAGTCGCGCTTCGAGCACGGCCGCGTCGGCCACTTCGCGCGCGGCCAGTTCGCTCCATGGCACCAGTGCCAGCTTGGGCTGCTTCAATTCGGCCGCTGCCCAGCCGAAGCCGAGTAGCGCTTTGTTCGCGTGCAGGCCCGACAGCCGCACGCGCTCGAGATACGCGCGCGCCTGCTGTGGCTGGCCGTCCTGCAAGGCGGCGAAGCCCAGCGCGACGTTGGCGCGGTCACGCAGGCCGCGCGCCTCCTCGCCAGTGGCCGGGGCGCGGCCGAGTTCGTCGAGCAGTCTGGCGCCAGCGGCCAGGTCACCGCCCTTGACCAGCGCCACGCCGAGATTGAAACGCGCATATTGCGATGCTTTCGACGTCAGGCGGCCGAGCACCTCGGCGGCGGCCGCATATTCACCGCGCGCCATCAGCAGATTGCCGTGCAGCAGCACCCGTTCCTCTTCCAGGCCCGGCGGCAGCGCCGCGCCGATGCGCGCGATCGCCTCTTCAGACTGCTCCAGCAGGCCCCGCTGATAGCGGATCTTGGCGAGATAGAACCAGGCGCGGTCACGGACTTTCGGCGATGCACTGTGATCGATCAGCCGTGCGAAAACCTCGCCGGCCTCGCGATGCAGGCCATAGGAAAGGAACAGACCGCCGCGCAGCACCTCGGCTTCGTCGGCGTGATTGGCCACGCGCTCGAAGTGCTGCGAGGCCATCAGGCCGGTGACCGAAGTGAAATAGCGCTGCTGGTAGAAGTGAAAAAGACTGTCGCCGTAGTGCGGATCCTTGATCAGCGTCCCACTGACGGCCTGCGCCGCGGCAGTGCCGACGCCGCCCGACAGCACGCATGTGAGCAGCGCCGCCAGGCAGCGCATTCGCACCCACAGAGATTGCTGCAAGCGCATCACTGATTACTGCCAGACCTTGACGTCGAACTCCGGCTGCAACTTGCCGGCGGAATCCTTGATGCGAAGCTCGACGTATTTCGGCTCGGTCCCCTTTTCGATCACCAAATTGGCGCCGCGCTTGTAATCACGCTCGTGCGGGCCGCGGCCAGTAAAGAAGGCGACCAGTTCATGCTTGCCGGCCTTCAGGTTGCCGACAAACAGCCGCTGCACGCCGCCGCGGTGCAATGCCTGCACCTCGGCCGGCGTGTAGAGGTAGCTGGCGACGACCTTGTCGCCAAGCTTCAGCTGCATCGACTCCAGTTCGAACAGCCGGCCGACGTCCATCGACACGAAGACCGCGACCTGTGTGTTGGCCGGAAACAGCAGTTCCTCCTCGAGCACCAGCAGGTCGCGGTTCAGGCGGATCACGTCGCCCTTCAGGTCCTGGACGCGGTCTTCGAGGCTGGCGGCTTCCTTCGCTGCGGGCGCCACGGTCTTGTCCGTCGCAGCCTTGTCCGCTGCCGCCGCCGTCAAAGCGGCCAGTGCCAGCAGCGCTGCTGCGAAGGGCCGGACGATTGAATTGAACATGACGTGAATCCTCAGAAGTTCGCCGAAACGTAGAACTGCACGATGTGGGCATTGAACGAGTACAGCTGCCCGTTACGCACGTCGGTGAAGTCGTCGTAACGGAAGTGCAGCAACTCGTAGGCGCCGTTGATGCGGATGTCGTACTTGCCGGGCACCTGCGCGTAGCGATAGGAAAGCTTGACGCCCGGCCCGACGTTGGAGAATGTCGCCAGCTGGCGGTTGCGCGAGATGTAGGTCGTCTCGGTCATGAAGTTGTCGCTGTAGAACGTCGCCGCGTCCTGGGTGTGGAAGCGGATGGTGGCGTCAGCGAGCCAGGCCGAGCCGAAGTAGCGGCTGTAGCCGGCGCCAAGCGTGTGGGCGCGGATACCCCAGTTGTCCCAGAAGTAGCGGTAGTCCGCCGAGACCGCGTCGCGCGAGCCCAGATCGCCGAGCACGCGGAACTTGACCGCGCGGCTCGAACGGGTCGACGGCACCCGCTCGGGCACTGCGGCGCCGAAGACGCGGGCGGCGCGGTAGGGATTGCCGAGGAAGCCGTCGTCGGAGACCGCCTCAAAGTTCATCGCCGCCAGCCAGCGCGGCGTCAGGATCTGCGTGAGGCCGAAGCGGTAGCGCCAGTGGCGCGCCGATT
>JBFINI010000263.1:0-5177 GCA_041611275.1 Burkholderiaceae bacterium | reverse complement strand
CTTGTCAGGGTGGGCCACGCCGCTGCGCCAGTATTTGCCGCAGCGAGATCCCGAGCCGCGGCCGATAGGCTCGACAACGCGCCCCGCGCCTAGGAGAGGTACATGCAACGCAGCACAAAAATTGTCGCAACGCTCGGCCCGGCGTCCAGCGATCCGCTGATGCTGCAGCGACTGCTTGTCGCCGGCGTCGATGTACTCCGCTTCAACTACTCGCATGGCAAGCCCGAGGATCATCTGTCGAGGGCCAAGCAGGTGCGCGAGGCGGCGGCGGCGTGCGGGCGCGAGGTCGCGATCATGGCCGATCTGCAAGGCCCGAAGATCCGGGTCGGCAGATTCGAGGGCGGCAAAGTCGAGTTGCATCCCGGCACTCGCTTCGTGCTCGATTCCAGTTGCGAACTCGGCAATAGCGAGCGCGCCTGCCTCGATTACAAGGATCTGCCCAAGGACGTGCGCGCCGGCGATGTGCTGCTGCTCAACGACGGCATGCTGGTGCTTGATGTGGAGCGGGTTGCCGGGCCGAAGATTCACACCATCGTGCGCATCGGCGGCGAACTGACCGACAACAAGGGCATCAACAAGCAGGGCGGTGGACTGTCGGCGCCGGCGCTGACCGCCAAGGACGTGCGCGACATCGAAACCGCGATGGAATGCGGCGCCGACTACGTAGCCGTGTCGTTTGTGAAGAACCGCACCGACGTCGAGATGGCGCGGCGGTTGTCGACGATTGCCGGCGAAAAGCACGGCATCAAGCCGATGATCATTGCCAAGATCGAGCGCGCCGAGGCGATTCCGGCGTTGCAGGACATTCTCGAAGCGGCCGACGGGATCATGGTCGCGCGGGGTGATCTGGCTGTCGAAGTCGGCAACGCGGCGGTGCCGGCGCTGCAGAAGCGGATGATCAAGATGGCGCGCGATGCCAACAAGCTCGCCATCACCGCCACACAGATGATGGAATCAATGATTTTTAATGCCTCGCCGACACGGGCCGAGGTCAGCGACGTGGCCAACGCCGTGCTCGACGGCACCGATGCCGTGATGTTGTCGGCCGAGACCGCCACCGGCCGCTATCCGGTCGAGGTGGTCGAGACGATGGCCTCGATCGTCAGCGAGGCCGACCGTTCGGAGACGCCGGGTCTCGATCAGCAATTCCTTAATGAGACCTTCACCCGCGTCGACCAGTCGATTGCCTACGGCGCATTGTTCACCGCGTTTCACCTGCGCTGCGCGGCGATCGTCGCTCTGACCGAATCGGGCTCGACGGCGTTGTGGATGAGCCGACACGACATCGACATCCCGATCTACGCGCTGACGCCGAGCGTGAACACGGAACGTCGGCTGGCGCTATATCGCAACGTTCGCACGCTGCATTTCCCGCTGATGGAGGATCGCGACAATGCGCTGCGCGCAGCCGAAAACCTGCTGCTCGAGCGCTCGCAGGTCAAGCGTGGCGACCTCGTCGTGCTGACTTGCGGCGAGCCGATGGGCCAGCCCGGCGGCACCAATGCACTAAAGATCGTGCGGGTCGGCGAACACGCATGACGGCGGACGCGTGCTCGGCAAAGGAATCTTCTAACGCATTTCGGAGGACACGATGGCACTGGTATCGATGCGGCAGCTTCTCGATCACGCAGCAGAAAACGGCTACGGGATTCCGGCCTTCAACGTCAACAACCTCGAGCAGGTGCAGGCCATCATGGAAGCGGCGGCGGAACTCAACGCGCCGGTGATCATGCAGGCTTCGGCGGGCGCACGGAAATACGCCGGCGAAAAATTCCTCGCCCACCTGATCCAGGCGGCGATCGAGAGCTATCCGGCGATTCCCGTCGCAATGCACCAGGATCACGGCGCCTCGCCCGCGGTATGCGAAAGCGCGATCAAACTCGGTTTTTCCAGCGTGATGATGGATGGCTCGCTGAAGGAAGACGGCAAGACGGTCGCCGACTACGACTACAACTGGCAGACGACCAAGAAAGTCGTCGATCTGGCACATAAGCTCGGCGTCAGCGTCGAAGGCGAACTGGGGTGCCTCGGTTCGCTGGAGACGATGCGCGGAGACAAGGAAGACGGCCACGGCGCAGAGATCACGATGACCAAGGAGATGCTGCTGACTGATCCCGACCAGGCGGCCGATTTTGTCAAGAAAACGCAGCTCGATGCGCTGGCCATCGCCATCGGTACGTCGCACGGCGCCTACAAGTTCACGCGCAAGCCGACTGGCGACATCCTCGCCATCGAGCGGATCAAGCAGATTCACAGGCGCATTCCCAATACCCATCTGGTAATGCACGGTTCTTCCAGCGTGCCGCAGGACCTGCTCGAGGAAATCCGCAAGTACGGCGGCCAGATGAAGGAGACCTACGGCGTGCCGGTCGAGGAGATCCAGGAGGCGATCAAGCACGGCGTGCGCAAGGTCAATATCGACACCGACATCCGGCTGGCGATGACCGCGGCAGTGCGCAGGTTCCTGGCCGAGAATCCCAGCCATTTCGACCCGCGCGACTTCCTGAAGCCGGCGCGCGCTGCCGCCAAAACGATCTGCAAGCAGCGTTATCAGCAGTTCGGCTGCGCAGGCCAGGGCGGCAAGATCAAACCGCTGCCGCTGGACAGCGTCGCGCACAAGTACTCCACCGGAGAATTGAGCCAGCACGTGCACTGAGCGAAGCGCAGCGCTCGCTGTGCTGGCCTGAATTCGCGTCTCAGGGCGGGAAGGTTCGGCGCGTGCAGACGCGGGCGGCCTCTCGCATCAGCACCGAGAGAACGCGGCGCTTCAGTGCGAAAGACGCAGCGCCGCCATGCGGAAGGCGCTGGCCTCCGCTTCGGGCGTGACATCCTGGGCCAGACGATCGACGAGTTCGGGCCAGGACTCGAAGCCGTTCTGAATCTCCTGATCGATCAGCAGATCGCCGATCGGGCCGATGTAGTCGACCAGCAGGTTGCGTAGCTCGTCGATGGACGGATTGCGCGCTCGCGCTTCGCTGTTCTTCCACAGCTGTTTCGCTGGCGCCGTCGGCGTCGGGCTCGGCGGCGCGGGTGCGGCTGGGCATTCGCCTGACGACAAAGGCGCCTGCAGCCGGCGCAGGATCTCCGAGGTCGATGGCAGGGTCGCCTGGATATCGCTCACCATCCCGCGCGAGAAGCTGGCCGAGACCGCGTGCGACGCAGCGAGCAGGCCGAACGTTATCGGGCCACGCTTCAGCGCGTAGGTGATATGGACGATTTCGCCGTCGACCAGGCCGATGCGCAGTTGCCGATTGCCTTCCATGACCGCAAACAGCAGGCCGGTTTCGCGATCACTGCACAACGACTGCAACAAGGCGAAGGGTGTCATCGAAGTTGGCCAGGGCGTTCGCTCGACGCGACCTGCGCTAGGAGGTACGGCGTTCGGAAAGCCGAGTCATCGCGATTCGCAGACTGCGGGTCATGCGCTCGATGGATCGCGCCAGCGCACCGATCTCGTCGCCTCGACGGCTTTCCTTGATCTCGTGGGCAAAATTCCCGCGGCTGATCTCCTCCGTGATCGCGGTCAGTCGCTTGATCGGGCGTGCCAGCGTAGGCGCCACGACCAAGGCGAACAGCGTCGCAAAAAGTGCCGCCGCAAGCAGCAGCGTTGCCATATAGGCGTTGGTCTGGTTCACCTTCGCAAACACCTCGGCCTCGGTCAGGTAGACGACCACTGACCAGCCAAGATCATTGGTGATCACGCGGCCGATCACGGGCACGCGGTTTTCGTCGACGAACCGAATCACGCGCTGGTCTGATCGACGCGCCACAAAGGCGGGGTGCTCCTTCATGTCGCGAAGCTCCTTGCCGATTGTGGCGCCGGTCATTGCGAGCAGCTTGCCGTCGTTCGACAGCAGCATCGCTTTGCCAGTCCGGCCAATGCTCTCGCTGACAAGCGAATCGGTGATTTCCGCCAGGCTGCTGCCCTTGGCCAGAACACCGAGGACGCTTCCCGAAGTGTCGCGAATCCCGACCGAAAGAATCCACGCCGGCTTGCCATTGGTTCGGCTGATCAACACCTGCTGACCGAGCGGAGCGCCGGACATCACCGACTTGAAGTAACCACGATCCGCGTAGTTGATCGGCGCTTCTTTATCGGAGCGCGCGATCGACATGCCGTCGGGGGCCATTGCAAATACCAGATAGCTCCAGGGCTGCGCCTGCTGCATGGCCACCAGCACCGGGCGCACCACTTCGGGCTTCATCGACACGACCGCCGGCGTTGCCGCATGCTCAATAAGCGACTGGCGGTTCAGCCGTGACCAGCTGTCAACCTTACTTGCGATGCGCGCCGCGTGGTTGTCAAGCAGCAACTGCGCAAACTGCTCCGCGTCCTGGATCGCGCGATCGCGCGCGTAATACCAGGTGACCAGCAACGGAATGAGCGCCGCAAGCAGAAACGCCAGAAACAGCTTGCCGAAAATGCCGAGCGAAAAATTCTTCCGGGCTTTCGTCGTCATGGGTACCCCATTTCGTGACGAGTCAGGGCGTGGACCGGTGACTCGCTGTGCATTGCGCCCTCACGACCGGGGTGCGCACTTTCGAGATTGCAACGCGAGCGGACGCAAATTACCTTCGGCCAAACAGTGTAGTCTGCCGATCGTTCTCGTTGACTGGTGGCCCGGTCCGGTCTTCGTTCCCGCTGATCGACCGCGTTTGGGCGGATGAGCCACTCAACGCGATCTCCGAACAGATCTGGAATCCGCACCCTCGGGTGCGCGGCTTGTCCCCCGTTAGGCAAGCGCTGTTGCAGGAAATCCGCAAGGACGGCTGTGCGATGGGGGAAAGCCACAGGATGCCAGGAGATCCGGCAGTCGTTCAAAGACGGCGTGTGCGAGGTCGACATCGGCCTCCGGTGGATGATGACCTCGTCACCGCGCAGGTTCCTGCTCGAAAATGCAGTCGAGGCGGGCCAGCGTGACTTCCTGCGGCCGCCAGGCGGCAGCTAAGCTCAGCGCCAGGCAGTGTGGCGGTGAGACAGGTGGCGAGTGCCAGGTGGAGACGATCGAAACTGCTTCGATCGCCAGGCTTGCGTTTGAATAAATGATCGGAGAACGCAGCCAGCATGTGCACTGAACCGTGCACGCGGCAGGAGAAACTGCGATGAGCGAGCTTTCGAGCTGGGTTGGCCGCACGCAGCGGTTGACTGAGACCATTGACGCGCGGCTGGTGCGCTG
>JBFINI010000262.1:0-5185 GCA_041611275.1 Burkholderiaceae bacterium | reverse complement strand
GATCCGCCTGCGCGAAGGTTGGCTGCAAAGGGGGCTGCTCCGCCGCCCCCTCTGGACTCCCCCATGGCATGGTCTTGGAAGCGGGCCAACTCATCAACTGACCTCGGCCAAAATTTCGATCCGACTGAAATCTGCATCGCGACGGTTGGGCTGAAACGGGCGCTGCTCCGCTGTCCCGCCCGGACTTACCGTGGCCAGGCCTGGAATAAGGCGAAAGCATCGACTAGACTTCAGCCATGTTTTCAATCCTGATTCGACGCGTACGACGTACTGCGGAGCCTCGCAGGAGGTCACGCGCGCCCTGATCGGGTCTATTTCCGGCACCGCAGTGTGCCGATCCCAGCAAAGGCCGCGGACTCCGCGGCCTTTTTTCTTGTTGCAACAGGAGCCGACAATGAAGATCGATGCATTCGAGACGGACGCCCTGATGGATGTCGCGGCACGGCCGCCGCTGGTGTTCGTCGAAGGGCAAGGTTCCTGGCTGCTCGATCACGCGGGTCGTCGATACCTCGATTTCGTGCAGGGCTGGGCGGTCAATGCGCTCGGCCATTGCCCGCCGCAGATCGCCGCAGCGCTGACGGCACAGGCGCAGCGGCTGATTTCACCCAGCCCGGCGTTTTTCAACGACGCCGCCTTGAAGCTGGCCAGGCGGCTGGTCGAGCTTTCAGGTTTGTCGCGCGTGTTTCTCGCCTCCAGCGGCGCGGAGGCCAACGAGGGCGCGATCAAGCTGGCGCGCAAGTGGGGGCAGTTGCACAAAGACAGTGCGTTCGAAACGATCACCTTCGTCGATGGCTTTCACGGCCGCACGCTGGCGACGATGGCGGCCAGCGGCAAGGCCGGCTGGAATTTGCTGTTCGAGCCGAAGGTGACTGGCTTTCCGAAGGCGCGGCTCAATGACATCGACTCGGTGCGCTCGCTGATCGGACCACACACCGTTGCGATAATGCTCGAACCGATCCAGGGCGAAGCGGGGGTCGTGCCGGCCAGCGTCGAATTCCTGCAGGCGTTGCGTGCGCTGTGCGATGCACACGGACTACTGCTGATCTTCGACGAAGTGCAGACCGGCGTCGGGCGCACCGGCACCCTGTTCGCCTTCGAGCAGGCCGGCGTGGTGCCCGACATCTTGACGCTGGGCAAAGGGCTGGGCGGCGGCGTACCGCTGGCGGCACTGCTGGCGAAAGCCGAGGTTGCCTGCTTCGCCCACGGCGACCAGGGCGGCACCTACTGCGGCAATCCGCTGATGGCGGCGGTTGGCAACACGGTGCTCGAGACCGTCGCGCAGCCGCAGTTCCTGGCCGGCGTGCGGAAGCAGGGCGCTTACCTGCAACAGCACCTGCTGCGGCTCGTCGAACGCCATCGCTTGGCCGGCGAACGCGGTGCCGGGCTGCTGCGTGGGCTCGACCTCGGCCGGCCGATCGGCGGCGCGCTGGTCGATGCGGCTCGTGAACTGCAGCCCGAAGGCCTGCTGATCAATTCGCCGCGGCCGCATCTGCTGCGCTTCATGCCGGCACTGAACATCACGTCCGATTTGATCGACCGCGCCGCTGAGCAAGTCGACGGACTGCTGAGGCGGTTACGCTGACGGCAGGCTGCTAAGGGCAAAATCGCGGTACGAGAATGGGTCGAAGCGAGCAGAAAGGGGAACCGCAATGGGCAGGCCGACTGTTTTCATCGACGGTGAGCATGGCACCACCGGACTGGAAATCCGTGAACGACTGGCGGCGCGCAACGATGTCGAGGTCGTCAGCGTGCCGCGCGAGCGCGCCAAGGACGCCGCGGCTAAGCGCGAGATCGTCAACGGGGTCGATCTGGTGATCCTGTGCCTGCCGGACGATGCGGCACGCGAGACCGTGTCGCTGATCGACAAAATGAAGACGCGGGTGATCGACGCCAGCACCGCGCATCGGACCGCGGCCGACTGGGTGTTCGGCTTTCCGGAGCTGACGAAATCGCAGATTGCGGCGATCGCGCAGTCGCGCCGCGTATCGAACCCCGGTTGTTATCCGACCGGCTTCCTGTCGCTGGTGCGGCCGCTGCGCGAGCGCGAAATCTTGCCGGCTGGTATCGCGTTGATGGTGCATGCGGTGTCGGGCTATTCCGGTGGCGGCCGCAAAATGATCGAAAGCTTCGAGCAACCCAGCGCCGGCGCACGGCCGCAGAATTTCGGCGCCTACGGTCTGCGGCTCGCGCACAAACACGTTGACGAGATGCGCGTGCATGCGCAGCTCGAACAGGCGCCGCTGTTTGCGCCGGCCGTGGGCAATTTCCGTCGTGGCATGCTGGTGCACGTACCCCTGCAGCTCGCGGCGCTGCCGCGCGCCATTGACGGCGCAGTTCTGCACGCCGCGCTGGCCGAGCATTTCACCGGTTCGCGTTTCGTCACCGTGCAACCGTTGAACGACACCGCAGCGCTGCGCGACGGTACCTTTCTCGAACCGGAGGCGCTTAACGGCACCAACCGGCTGGAAGTATTTGTCTTCGCCAACGACGCTGCCCGGCAGGCACTGCTAGTGGCGCGGCTCGACAATCTCGGCAAGGGGGCCAGTGGCGCGGCCGTGCAAAACTTGAACCTGATGCTCGGCCTACCAGAAGACGCGGGGCTGCAATGAGCAGCGCTGGGCTGCGGCGAAGGTTCTCGGGCCTGGCTGGCGGCGATGGCGCTTGCGGACGCGCACACGCTCGCCGGCGCAGGGCGAGCTCTGCGTCCGGTTGGCGCACCCTCGAAGCAACAGCGCGTAGCGCAAAAATGGCACGATGACGCTATATCAGCCGCCGCACTTCGTGCTCGCCGAGCAAGCGACGCTACTGGCGCTGCTGCGCGAACATCCGCTGGCCACACTGGTATCGGTGGCGTCTGGCGAGGCAACCTTCACGCACCTGCCGCTCGAAGTCGAGCAAAGCGGCGACGGGCTGCGCCTGCTCGGTCATGTTGCGCGCGCCAATCCGCATTGGCAGCGGTGGGGCGACAGCGCACCGGTGACGGCGATCTTCCGCGGACCGGATGCCTACGTATCACCGCGCTGGTATTCGACGCGTGAGGCGGTGCCGACGTGGAACTACATCGTCGTGCACGCTGTGGGCCGTGTCGCGATCACGCACGACAGTGGGGCGAAGGAACAGATCCTGAAGGCGCTGATCGATCGCCACGATCCGGCCTATCGGGTGCAGTGGGATGAACTCGGCGATGAATATCGCGAGAAGATGAAGCGCGGCATCGTTGGCCTCGTCATCGAGGTCGAGCAGCTTCAAGGCAAGTTCAAGCTGAGCCAGAACCGCCCGGTGGACGATCGGACGCGCGTGCAGACGGAAATGCGGTCGGGTGCGCCAGTCGCGCAGCGACTCGGCGACTGGATGCAGCGACTGGGGATCGGCGACTAGGCGCTGTCGCAAGGGCGGCTCAGTGCCGTGCCGCCTGCAAGCCGTTGTCAAAGTGCTCGCGCATCAGCCGGGTGGCAGCGCGGGCGTCGCGGGCCTCGATCGCCGCCATCAGTTGACGATGCTCGGCCAGTGAACTGGCCAGTCGGCCCTGCTTGAACAGAGAGTGGTGACGGTTCAGCTTCATCACCTTGCGCAGATCGGCGACGATCTGCGTGCGCCAGCGGTTGCCGGCGAATTCAAGCAGCTTCATGTGAAACGCCTCATTGGTGGCGAAGAAGGCGTCACGGTTCTTGACCTGCCGTTCGAGGCGCTCGTGCAGCGTTCGCAACTCGGCAAGCTGCGCACTGCTGGCCCGCCGTGCGGTCTCGCCGGCAGCGTCGGACTCCAGCAGCCCAAGCAGGTGATAGATCTGCGTCACGTCGTCGGCTGACATCTCGGTGACGTAGGCACCGCGTCGCACCTTCATGGTCACCAGCCCTTCGACGGCCAGCACTTTCAATGCTTCACGCAGCGGCGTGCGGCTGATACCGTACTCGACGGCGAGTTTCTGCTCGTCGATCCAGCTGCCGGGCTCGAGTTCGCGGGCAAAGATCTGCTGGCGGACGCGCTCGGCGACTTCCTGGTACAGGGCACGCGGCGACAGCAAACGCGGAGCAGTCAGGGCGTCGGCGGCAGGCATCGATCGCGGCAAGGCGGTAAGAAGACTGTCAGGACTGGGTCAGTTTTGCGTTAATAATTATGCATCACGTATGATGGCTGGCAAGTGCGGCGCGGCGCCCGGTCGCTGTTGCCCAAGGCATGCCGCCCGCAAGGAGACAGGCGATGTCGAAGACTCCGGAGTATTCGCAAGTGTCCGTCGAACAATGGGCCAAAGCCGCGGCGCGTTCGGCGCCGGAGGGCCGCTTGGAGGCGCTCGACTGGATCACGCCCGAAGGTATCAACGTCAAGCCGCTGTATACGGCGGCCGACGTCGAAGGCCTGCAACACACGAACTCGCTGCCCGGCTTCGAGCCTTACGTGCGCGGCCCGCAACCGACGATGTATGCCGGTCGGCCGTGGACGATCCGCCAATATGCCGGCTTCTCGACCGCCGAGGAAAGCAACGCTTTTTATCGCGCCACGCTCGCCGGCGGCGGCCAGGGGGTGTCGGTGGCCTTCGATCTGGCCACGCACCGTGGCTATGACTCGGATCATCCGCGGGTGACCGGTGACGTCGGCAAGGCCGGGGTGGCGATCGACTCGGTCGAAGACATGAAGATCCTGTTCGACGGCATTCCGCTGGACAAGGTCTCGGTGTCGATGACGATGAACGGCGCCGTGCTGCCGGTGCTGGCGGGCTATGTGGTGGCGGCCGAGGAGCAGGGCGTCAAGGCGGAAAAGCTGGCCGGGACCATCCAGAACGACATCCTCAAGGAGTTCATGGTCCGCAACACCTACATCTATCCGCCCGAGCCCAGCATGCGGATCGTGGCCGACATCATCGAGTACACGGCAGGGCACATGCCCAAGTTCAACTCGATCTCGATCAGCGGCTACCACATGCAGGAGGCGGGCGCGACGACGGTGCAGGAGCTCGCCTTCACCATCGCCGACGGGCTCGAGTACGTGCGCGCGGCGCGGAGCTTGGCGACCTCCATGAAAAAATTCATGCCGATGGCAAAGAAAAAGGACAGCCTGGGCGCAAACCGGTCAACCTTGAGGCCGCTGTTCAGCGCGGCCCGCACGTATTCGATGCCATCCGCAATCGTGAACCCGAGTTCCTGCACGCAGGTCGCGCCGGCCTCCTGCATGTGATACCCGGAGATGG
>JBFINI010000261.1:0-5191 GCA_041611275.1 Burkholderiaceae bacterium | reverse complement strand
GACGGTGGTTCAGGAAACGCGGCTGTACGACCCCGACCGCAGCGAGACGCGGCCAATGCGCAGCAAGGAAGACGCGATGGACTATCGCTACTTCCCCGATCCCGACCTGCTGCCACTGGCGATCGACAAGGAATGGATCGAAGCCATCGCGCGCGAGATGCCGGAGCTGCCGGCCGCGAAGCGCGAGCGCTTCGTGCGCGATTACGCGCTGTCGGAATACGACGCGTCGGTGCTGACCGCGACGACAGCAACGGCAGCTTACTTCGAGGCAGTCGCGGCCGAGGTCGCCGACCGCAAGGTGGCGGCTAACTGGCTGATGGGCGAAGTCGCCGCGGCGCTGAACGACGAGCAGATCGACATTGCAGCCTCGCCCGTTCAGCCGGCCCAACTGGCGGGGCTGATCGGCCGGATACTCGACGGCACGATCAACAACAAGACCGCCAAGGAAGTGTTCGCGGCGCTGTGGCAGGGCCAAGGCGAGTCGGCTGACGCGATCATCGAAGCGCGTGGCCTGAAGCAGATCTCGGACGCCAGCGCGATCGAGAGAATCATCGACGAGGTGCTCGCCGCCAACCCCGGCCCCGTCGCCGAATTCCGCGCCGGCAAGGACAAGGCCTTCAATTCGCTGGTTGGGCAGGCAATGAAGGCCACCAAGGGCAAGGCCAACCCGCAGCAGGTCAACGAGATCCTGCGTCGCAAGCTTTCCAGCTAGCCGCTGGCAGCTTGGTCCAACGAGCAACGGCCCACGATATCGTGGGCCGCTTGCTATGGGTCCGGCCAGTGATCAGGGTGCAGTCAACGTGAAATTCCGCGTCACCGGCACATCGAGCGCCGGATCGGGAGTGCGTTGAGTGACATAGCCGGGTGCGGACGCCTCGAGCGCATAGGTGCTCTTCGAACCCTGCGGCGTGAAAGCGAGCGGCAGCGGGGTCGAGATCGAGAACACGGCCAGGCGCGCCGGCGCTGTCGGCAGCATCAGCTCGTATGTGCCGTCGTCAGGATTGACGTTGACATGGCCGATCTCGGCAACTGGTATGAACGGCGGCGCCGTGCCGATCGACTGCAGCGCGCGCACCGACGCACCCGCTGCAAGCGCCGCCGCCGGTCCGACCGTTCCATCGGCCTTCGCCGCCAGAGAGTTGCTCGGCACGATGGGTGCGCTTGCCGTGCTGATTGCGGTCGCTGCCGTGGTGGCCGGTACTGCAACAACCGCAGCAGTGGCCTTGCCGGGCGCAGTTATCACCACGTCGTAAGGCGAGCTGGCCGCGTCAAGGTAAGCCAGTACGAATTCTCCGTTGGCTGCGGGCGTTGTGCTGCGCACGACCTCGCCGTTCTTCTGTGCGCTCACCACCACGCCGGTCACGTCCACAGAGGTAAGCGCAGCATTCAGATTCACGAAACCCACGATGCTGCCCACGTGTTTCAGCGTGGCTGTCAGGACTGGCTTCAGCAAGTGGCTGCCATTGCCGCGCAGGACGATTGAACGGCAAGCATCAAAGTCGATTACGAGGTCGACTGTCCTGCCCTCCTCCACCGTGAAGGGACGGATGATCTTCAGCCCGCTTTGTGCCGCGCTTGGTGTTTGCAAGGGAAGCTCTGTCGTCTCACCGACGCGCAGAACCGAATTGTTCAGAGTGCCGGATCCTCCGCTGCGATCGCTGCTGAGCACCAGCCGCACCTGCGAATACGTGCCGGCCGGAATTGGCGTCGTGCCAAGTTCCTCCAGCCGGCCGTTGGTCAGATCCAGCAGGTTGATCTTCTTCGCCGGATTGATGGCGATGTCGGTCCAGCCGCTGTTGTTCGATTCAGCGTTGGACGACTGGTGCACGCGCACGCGCTCCACCGTCACCCAGACCGCTGCAAGTTCATCGTTGCCGACCCGGCAGTTCGGCGCATCGGTCAGCGACACGCGCAGCGTGCCCTGTGGATTACTGCCACCGCCCCCGCATGCGGCCAGCACGGCCACTGAAGCGATCAACAGCGCCTGACGAATTCTTGACCGAAACCAGTCCATACGGAGTCTCCCGAGTTAATTCAAGCTTGCCGATGCTCGTCCGATGAATGCGCCCGCTCAATCGCTATCAACCGCTAGTCCTATCGGCGCACCGTGATGCCTGGAAAGCGCGTGCCCGCGCCTGTGGAAACTGCTCAGTCGCTGCTGGCCTTAGCGAGTGACGGTGCCCTCGCCACGCCCGCGCGGCCGCGCGCCGGCAAAGGCGAGCTCGCGAAAACGCTTCGCTTCGGCGTCGAAACGCTCGTTGATGCGGATCAGCTCGGCCTGCATGTCGGCGATCAGTTTGTGCTCGGACTGCGTCAATTCGTGGTTTGCCTCGAGCGCGCGCTCGAGTTTCGCCGGCATCTTGCGATTGACGTAGAACTCTGCCTCGTTTTCCAGCCGCTTGCGATCGCGCGCGTAGCCCTCGAGCCGCTGCTTGGAGCGTTCGATCAGCGCCGAACGGCTTCTCAGCGCCTCCTGCCGAGCCGCTTCGATGTCGTCTTCATTGGCGTAGGTTTCCATCAGTGCGATATCGCGGCGCGCCTGCGAGCGTTGCCGCTCCCGTTCCTGGTATTCACGGCGGGCCTGCTCGGCGCGCGCCGCACGCTGCTCCGCGGTCAGGGGCGGCTCGATCACGCGGCGCACCGATCCGTCGGATCGCAGTTCCCTGATCGGCAGATTTGCACACTGCAGTGGCGGGCGATCCGCGGTAATCGTGCGGCCATTGGCATCGGTGCACACATACACCTGCGCCGCCGCAGGCGCCGCGGCGAGCACGGCCCAGAGGGCGACCACTGCCGCGGCAGAAACACGGCTAGACACCATAACGCCTCCTGTACTGCAGCATCGCCTCGCGGTGCGGCCGCCAGGTTGATGCCGCCTCCGAACCGGATTCGATGAAAGCCATCAGGTCGTGCAGGTTGGCCACCGCAACGACGGGAATGCCGAATGCCTGTTCAAACGCGGCAACGGCCGAATGCGACGACAGTGCCTCGTCAGGCCCGATGCGCTCGGCTCGATCGAGCGCGATCAGCACGCCGCTCGGTGTGGCGCCGTGGGCGCGGATCAGTTCGACCGATTCGCGCTTGGCTGCCCCGTCGGTGATCACGTCGTCGACGATCAGCACGCGGCCCTTGAGTTCGGCGCCGACCAGCGTCCCGCCTTCGCCATGATCCTTGGCTTCCTTGCGGTTGAAGGCAAACGGTACATCGACGCCGAGATCAGCGAGCGCCACCGCCGTGCCGGCCGCCAGCGTGATCCCCTTGTAGGCCGGCCCGAACAACATGTCGAACTGCACGCGGCCGGCTGCACGCGCGGCAAGCAGCGCCTGCGCATAAAAGCGCGTCAGCCGCGCCAAGGTCGAGCCGCGGTTGAACAGACCGGCGTTGAAGAAGTAAGGCGAGCGGCGACCCGACTTCATCGTGAAGTCACCGAACTTCAGCACGCCGGCCTGCAGCGCGAACTCGATGAATTGCCGAGCCAGGTTATCCATGGATGCTGATCGATCCCTCGGTGCATTGTGACAAAAAAACGCTATCGTCCGATTCGTCCGTCCGCTCTAGTCCACGGCACACGTCACGCACCGATGTTTCGAATCCTGACGCTGAACGTCAACGGCATCCGCTCGGCCGGCAACAAGGGGCTGTTCAAGTGGCTGCCCAGGGCCGATGCCGACATCGTCTGCCTGCAGGAGATCAAGGCGCACGAGCCGGACATTCCGGAGTCCTGGCGCTTTCCCGACGACCTGCATGGCTATTTTCACTGTGCGCAGAAAAAAGGCTACAGCGGCACCGCGCTGTACGCGAAAAAGCAGCCGCTGCGCGTGCAGACCGGTTTCGGCGTGCCGGAGTTCGACGGCGAAGGCCGCTACGTCGAAGCGGAGTTCCGCGACGTGACGGTCGTTTGCGTCTACTTTCCTTCCGGCTCGTCGGGCCCACACCGACAGGAATCGAAGTACCGTTTCCTCGATGCGTTCTTTCCGCATCTGCAGCGGCTGCGCAAGCGGGCGACGAGCAAGTCGCGCGAGGTGATCATTTGCGGCGACGTGAACATCGCGCACAAGGAAATTGACCTGAAGAACTGGCGTGCGAACCAGAACAACTCCGGCTTCCTGCCGCAGGAGCGCGCCTGGCTCGGCCGCGTGTTCGACGAACTGGGCTGGGTCGACGTGTTTCGCCGTGTTGATCCACGCCCGGAGCAGTACACGTGGTGGAGCAACCGCGGCCAGGCGTGGGCCAAGAACGTCGGCTGGCGGATCGACTACCAGATCGCCACGCCAGGCATCGCCGGCAAGGCCAGGCGGGTCGAGATCTTCAAGGCAAAGCGCTTCTCCGATCACGCGCCGCTGATCATCGACTACACCGGCCGGCTTTGAGCAGCGGTCGGCAACGCCGATACCAAAGTGTTGTTCTCCGGCGAAGCGATCAGCAGCGCGTGGTGTCTGCGTACGCGCTTGACCAGCGCAAGCGCGGGCGCGGGGATGGACTGCTCGGCCTCGAGATCGCCGTGACAAAGCGGCACCAGATACGCAGACAGATCGAAGAGACTGGCCTCGCCGCCAGCGTCCCGGATCGCCGCCGCCGCGGCCCGCGCCAGCCGCTTGTTCAATGAATCGCGCCGCCTACTGCCGGCAAGCCAAAGGACACGTGGTTTCATCGGGACCCGCTTTTGTTGCCGGCCGCCTGCCCGTACAGGGGCAGCACTTTCGGCAGATTGGCCTCGATTTCGCGGATTCGATTGGCGTGGCCAGGGTGCGTGGACAGAAACTCGGGCGGCTGGCCTTTGCTCGCCGCAGCCATCTTGCGCCACAGTGTCACCGCGGCACGCGGATCGAAGCCTGCGCGCGCCGCCAGTTCGATGCCAGCCAGGTCGGCATCAGTTTCGTGACCGCGCGAGTAGGGCAGCGATATCGCCAGTTGCGCCGCCTGCGCCAGCGCGCCGGCGCCAAGATCGCCGAGGCCAAAATAAAGCGCTACCAGATTGACGCCCACGTTCTTCAGCACCGCTTCACTCATCCGCGCGCGGCCATGTTGCAACAGTGCGTGCGCGATCTCGTGGCCGATGACGGCGGCCAGTTCGTCATCGGACAGTTGCAGTCGGTCGATGAGGCCGCGGAAGACCATGATCTTGCCGCCTGGCATGCAGAAGGCGTTGATGGCCGGCGAGTCGATGACGTTCACCTCCCACGCCCAGTCG
>JBFINI010000260.1:0-5198 GCA_041611275.1 Burkholderiaceae bacterium | reverse complement strand
TCGGGTTCGACGCTGCCCAGATCGCCGCCGTGCCAGGCGCGATCGGTATCGCGCAGCCAGTGTTCGATCGCCCGCCAGTCGGGCGGATCGGTGACCAGCACCGGCACGTGCGCGGCCGCTGCGGCGATGAATTCCTCGCGCTGTTTGCGCGCCTGCTTGCGCTGCGCGTGCAGTTCGGCGAAGTGACGTGCCGCCGGTGCGTACGCTTTTTCGCAGGCGCTGTCGAAGCGCTCCCACAACGACTTCGGCACGCCGGCGTGCTGCTGATCGAGCGACTTCCATTCCGCGCGCAGTTGCTGCACCTCGCGTGCGAGTTGCGCCGGCGCCAGGCCTGGCCCCGCGGCGGAACCGCCCCTGCCGGCACTGCCTCCTTTCGGCCAGCCGTTCCACGGCTGGGCCTCTCCATCCGGCGTTTTCGGGTCTGCCTCGCCTGCTGCGGGAATAGATGACGCCCGGGGCGGCCCGGCGTTTCCTTGCGCGGCCAGCGCTTCGGCGCGCTCACACAGTTGTACGCGGGCATTGTGCTGGCCGAAGCTGTGCCAGCGTTCCAGCTCGACCAGCTGCTGAACCAGGCGACTCAATCGCTGCACCGTTGGCTTCGGCAGCGTGCCGGCGGCAGCCTTCAAGGCCCGCGTCTGGTCGGCCGCGGCGCGCGCCGCCTGCATCTGGCCGGCGGCCAGCGCCTGCTCGGCTTCGTGCAACAAGGCGTGCAACTGCTGCCGGGCGCTGTTCTCCTGCTGCTGCGTCGCGCGCACCTGGGCAATGCGGCGGCTCTCGATGATCATCAGCGCCGCTTCGAACCGCCGCGTCAGCTCCGGCGTGCGCGCTGACAGTTGCAGCGATTGCCAGCGCGTCGGCAGCTGCGCGTTGTCGATGCCGGTGCCGGCAGCCAGCTGCTCGGCCTCGACCACCAACGCATGCGCGGCGTCGATCGCCGGCGCCGCCTGCTCCCACTGCACGATGCGCTGTTCGGCCTCCGCCAGCCTTTCCAGCGCGACCGCATCGTTCAGCGCCTGCGCCTGCACGCGCAGCGACTGCAGTTCGCCGCGCAATCGGCCAAGCTGCTCGCTGTCCTCGGGCGCGGTCAGCCGCTGCAACCATTCCGCGAGTTGCTGCTGCAAACTGGCCTGCGCACGCTGTGCTTCGCGTTCACGCGCGAAACGCGCCTGCAGATGCTCGCCGGCAGCATCCCATCGCGCCAGCCGTTCGGCGTCATCGAGCAGGTCGAGCGTTTTCCAGCGCCGCTCGAGTTCGACCGCCGCCATCACGATCGGCCCTGGCTGCTCAACAAGCGCCTCGGCCTGGGCCAGCAGTTCATCGGCCTGCGTTGCCTGCGCCGCCCGTCGATCGATCGCCTCGACCCGCTGGCGTGCCAGCCGGGCGACACCGCGGTCCTTGTCGCGCGCACCGTCGGCGAGCCGGCGCAACGCCTCGGGCGCGTGCACCCGCTCGGCTGCCGCCATGCGAACCGGGGCGTGGGCGGCAGCCACCGCGATTTCAACCAGCAGGTCCTGATCCGTCACCGAATCAAGGGCAGTGCGCAGCGCCGCCTCGTCGTGCTCGTCGAGCGCGCGGGCCAGTGATTCGACGATCGCGGTGCGCACCGGCGCCTCGCCTTCGGTGGCAAAGCAGCCGCTTAGCAGCGCCACGTCCCTGCAGCGACGGGCAGCGGCGACGCGCACGTCGGCCGCCGGGTCGGTGCGCAGCAGTTCGACGAGTTCGGCCGCGTCCGGCGCCAGTTCGGCGATGCCGAGCACGCGCTGGGCCGGATCGGTGTGATCGTGCAGGGAGGAACGCGACAGCAGTTTGTTCAGCACGGGACGGCGATTAATCGATGGCGATGGCGGCGTGAGGCGAAGGGTACCGCGCGCAGCCCCCTCAGATCTGATCGGAAGCAACCATCGGCACACCGGCCGCAGCGAGATTGCGCCGGGCCGCGGCCAGCGAACCCTCGCTGTCGATGGCACGGCAGGCATCCTCGACGACGACGGTGACGAAGCCGGCCGCCTGCGCATCGAGGGCGCTCCAGGCGACACAGAAGTCGGTGGCCAGGCCGCAGCAGACCACGCGCCGGATGGCGCGTTCGCGCAGCAGGCCGGCCAGCCCGGTTGGCGTGACGCGATCGGCCTCGACGAAGGCCGAATAGCTGTCGGTGTGCGCGTGATAGCCCTTACGGATCACCGCCTGCGCCTGCGTGAGCTGCAGTGCCGCGGCGAACCGCGCCCCCGCTGTGCCCTGAACGCAATGCTCGGGCCACAGCACCTGCGGCCCGTACGGCAATTCGATCGTTTCGAACGGTTTGCGGCCGGCGTGGTGCAAAGCGAACGAGACATGGTTGGGCGGATGCCAGTCCTGCGTCAGGATCACATTAGCGAACTTCGCCGCCAACTGATGGATGACCGGAATCACTTCGTCGCCACGCGGCACGGCCAGGGCTCCGCCCGGCAGGAAATCGTTCTGCACATCGATCACCAGCAATACGGCGTCGTCGTTCATCAGGCATTTCCTGCGGCAACCGCCGGGCCTGCCGGTCGCAGCCGCGCGCGCACCATTTCGATATGGCTGCGCAGCGCGTACAGCTCGTCAGCATGTGACAGCGGCACGGTAAGACGGCCGACCTTGCCTTCGAGCGCGTCGAGTTCGGCGAGCAGCGCCGCGCGGTCCGCATCGGCGGCGCCGAGATCCTCCTCGATGCCGCGCAGCTGGCCGTACCAGCGGAAGATGCGCGAGCGCACGCGGAACTCGTACAGCGGCGGCACGATTCGCGAGGCCGGAATCAGCACGGCGATGATCGAGACCAGCACCACCCACATGCGGTCGATCAGATTGGCCAGCCAGAACGGCAGATAGCGCTGCAGCAGCGGCGGGCCGCTGCGGTAGAAGCGCGCTGCCTCGTCGGCCAGCGGCAGCTCGGGCGAATCGGCGCGCGGAAACTGGCCGGCACGGGCGAACCATCCCGGCCCGCCATGGATTTCGCGCGCCGCCTGCACGAACAGCTGCACGATCGCCGGATGCGTGCCCGCGCGCGCGGCCAAGGTCGAAGTGGCCGCCACCAGCGGCACGTCGCGCGGCGGCAGATCGGCGGCCAGATCAACCACGCCGCGCGGCAGCGTCAGGTGACTGATGAACGCAAAGCGCCGCGCGTACGCCTCGGCCTGCGCGAATTCGAACAAGCGAATGCCGGGCGTTTGCAGCAGCATCTGCACCAGCGGCGATTCCGGCGCCGACACCAGCACGATCGCGTCGACTTCGCCGCCGAGCAGCGCGACCACTGCCGACGTCGGCGCCAGTTCGGACACCTGCAATGCCGACAGCTCGATCCGGTTGGCGTGCAGCAGCTTGCGCACCAGGTTGCGGCTGCCGGCGCCGGCCGGGCCGACGTTGACGCGCAGCGAAGCCAACTCGCCGACCTGGGCCAGCGGCGGCGCCTGCGCCTTGGCCTGATCGGACGTGTCGCGATAGAAGATCCACACCGGTTCGTAGAACAGGCTGCCGAGCTAAACCAGCGCCTCGCCGCTGCGGTCCTCGTCAACCGCATAGATCGCATCGCTGGCGCCGCCCTGGACGAAGGCCAGATCGACGGGCTCGCGTGCATCGCGCAACAGCCGCAGGTTCTCGGCCGAACCTTCGCTGCTGCGCAACTCGACCTCGATGCCGTGTCGGGCCAGCACACGCGCATAGACGCGGCCGAACTCCGTGTAGGCGCCCTGCTCGGGCCCAGTGGCCAGCACAACGCGCTTCGGCGGCGTCGGATCGAGCAGGACGTACGCCGCCCACAGCAGCACGACGGCGATCAGCAGGAATGGGCCGCCCGCGAGCAGCAGATCGCGGGCGGACAGCAGCGTATGGCGCAGCAGGCGTGGCATCGACAGTCGGCTCCTGAGCCGATTATGCAAGCCTTGTGTGAAGGCTGCGGTGACCGCTACCGTAGACTTCGCCGGGCCAGACGAACATGACTAGCGCGTAGGCGGCCGATCGCTGCGCATCCATTACGAGAACACCACAGCCTCGGCGCAGCGCGGTGCCAACTGCTAAAGGCCCGTGGGAGACGACGATGAAGATCCTGGTGCCGGTCGACGGCAGCAAGTACAGCAAAGCGGCGGTCGAGTTCATCGCCACGCGCAGCACGCTGATCGGCGCCAATCCCGACGTGCAATTGCTCAACGTGCAGTTGCCGGTGCCGGTGCGCGCCGCGAGGCTGATCGGCAAGTCGGCGGTGGCGAACTACTACGAAGAAGAGGCGAAGAGAGCCTTCAAGGGGGCGTTGTCGACGCTCAAGCGCGCTGGCTTGAAGGCAACGGCCGACTACGTGGTCGGCCACCCTGCTGACGAAATCGCCGCGCGCGCCGACCGCGCCAAGGTCGATCTGATCCTGATCGGCTCACACGGACACGGCGCGCTGGCCAGCCTGATTTTCGGCTCGGTCGCGCGTGGCGTGCTGGCGCGCACGAAAAAACCGCTGCTGCTGCTGCGCGACCATGGCCGAACGCCGGCGGACTCGATGAAGGTCGGCGTCGCGGTGGACGGCAGCGACTTCGGCATCGCCGCGGTCAGGTATCTGCTGAAGCACCGCGCGCTGTTCGGCAGCCAGCCACAGATTTCGGTGATTCATGCCGTGCCGGAGTACGCGGGTGCGGCGATGCCGGACATGGCCGGCATCGCCCTGCCCACTTACTCGGCCGAACAGGTCAAGGCGATGCAGCAGCAGGCCTTCGACAACGCGATCGGGCCGGTGGGCAAGCTCTTCGACGCCGGGCGCATGCGCTTTGACACCGTCTGTCTGGAAGGCCCGGCCGGCGACGAGATCGCGGCCTATGCGATGAAAAAGAAACTGGATCTGCTGGTGATGGGTTCGCACGGTTACGGCGCCTTCAAGGCTGCGGTGCTCGGCTCGGTCGCGCTGCGCGTGGCGGCCCACTGCGCCACGCCGCTGCTGCTGATCCGCGAGCCATAGGCGGGCGCGTTGGCGCTGAAGCTTGCGTTGCGAACGCTCGATCGTCGGCTCATTGACCGTTGCCGGGCTCAGTTCGCGGCCGGTCGTTTCGTCAATACCGTAGCCCGCTTCAGGATGACCGCAAGCAGATCTCGCGGCACGGGCAGCACGCGCGTCCAAAGGCCGAGGCGCACAGTCACGATCCGACGACTCCCACAACAAGTCAGCGACCGACCACACGCTTTACGCCAAGCACGGCCTTTCG
>JBFINI010000259.1:0-5203 GCA_041611275.1 Burkholderiaceae bacterium | reverse complement strand
CCGCCGGCATCGAATTCACCGAGCTCACGCGCGAGTTCAACCGTGAGCAGCACCTGGTCGCGCAGCTGACCGAAGCGCAGGAGCGCGAGATCGTAGACGATCCGAAGCTCTTCCTTGCCGCCTTCTGCGCGCTGAACCAGCTCGCCTTCGACGATATCCTGGCCACCTACGCGTTGACGGCCGCCGAACTGGTCGGCCTGCTGGCACGGCTGGACCGCATCGGCATCGTCGAGCTGCGGCCGAACAATCGCTATCGGCTGCGCATCGCCAGCACCTTCGCCTGGCTGCCCAACGGCCCAATTCAGAGCGCGTTCAAGGGGGCGGCCGGCGATTTCTTCGACTCGGGCTTCGCAGCCGACGACGAACTGATGATTCTGCTCAACGGCCGTTTATCGCGCGCCGGCAGCGCAGCGCTGATCGAACGGCTGAAACGCGTCGCCCGCGAGTTCGCCGACCGCCACATCGAAGACGCGCGGCTGCCGGCCGAAGCTCGGCCGCCGATGAGCCTGCTGCTCGCCTGCCGGCCCTGGCAGCCGCAATTCGTGCGCGAGCTGATGCGCCCGCCCGCGCCGTCGGCGCCGGCCAGCCGCTCAATCCGCCGCTAATACAGTTCAATGCGGATCGGCTAGCGCCCGCAGCCGTCGAGCGGCAGCGCCACCACCTGCAGCACGTCGCCGCGGCGCCGGTCCTGCACGAAGGCAACGAGTTCAAAGCTGCGCGGACCGTCGGCCGGCAATGCGAATTCGTGCCGCGCTTCGCCGATCGCCAGCCCGCCTTGCCAGTCGCGCACGACGTGATCATTGCGCAGCGTTTCGCCGCGGTTCTCGCCGCGCGCAACCGCCGTGCTGTGGCCGTGCTGCTTCAGGGCGATGATCAGTTCCGCATCACCTGCGGCGACATCCGCCGCCAGCGATGATCTGGCGTCGATGGCGAGCTTGCCGCCCTCGCCGACTGCGGCGCTTAGCGAAATCGTCGCCTGCGCCGGCCGCAGGTTCTGCCGCGACACGGCTTCAGCGAAAGCACTACGGTCGTTCCAGGCCGGCCATTCGCGCGCGCCGAGGAACACACCCGGCGTGTAGACGGTGCGGTTGCGATTCAGCGCCGCCAGCCAGCGCTGCCGTTCGTTGAACTCGCGCCGGGCGAAGGGATCCTTCCAGCCGATGTAGTCCCAGTAGCCCACATGCAACGCCAGCGGCACAGCGCGCTCGGACGGCATTTGCCGCGGCAGCGCGCTCAGCCAGCGATCCGCCGGCGGACAACTCGAGCAGCCTTGCGACGTATACAGCTCGACCAAAGCAACCGTGTGCGGCGGACTGGCGATCGAACAGGTCGCGGCGGCGGCCAGTGCGAACAACGAGGTCAGCATCATGAGCTCCGTAAAGGCTTGCGGGCAGGCCTTAGTCGGTGCCGGGCGCGATTTGTTACCGCCCGCCGGCGGGTCGCGCCGGCGCCGCTCTTAGAATCAGCGCTTCCGTTCATCCTGCGGGCACTTCTTTGATGACTACCCAGAAAACGTATGCCGCCGTCGCGCCGCACAAGGTTGCCTTTCTCGGCCTTGGCGTGATGGGCTTTCCGATGGCCGGCCACCTCGCTCGCGCCGGGCACCACGTCGCCGTCTACAACCGCACGGCGAAAAAGGCCGAGCGCTGGGCCGATGAGTATGGCGGCAGGATCGCCGCCACGCCGCGGGAGGCGGCAAAGGACGCACAGATCGTCTTTGCCTGCGTCGGCAACGATGACGACCTGCGCAGCGTGGTGCTCGGCGCCGAAGGCGCTTACGCAGGCATGGCCAAGGACGCGATCTGCTTCGACAGCACGACCGCCTCGGCCGAGGTCGCACGCGAACTGTACGCAGCCGGCCGCGACAAGGGCCTGCATTTCGTCGACGCGCCGGTGTCGGGTGGCCAGGCAGGCGCCGTCAACGGCGTGCTTACCGTCATGTGCGGCGGCGATGAAGCCGCGTTCTCTCGCGCACAGCCGGTGGCGATGGCGTTTGCCAAAGCAGTGGCGCTGATCGGCCCGAGCGGCGCCGGCCAGCTGGCCAAGATGGTCAACCAGATCTGCGTGTCGGTATTGATCCAGGGGCTGTCGGAAGGCATCAACTTCGGCCTGGCTGCCGGGCTGGACATGAAGCGCGTGCTCGAGGTGATCAGCAAGGGTGCCGCGCAAAGCTGGCAAATGGAAAACCGCGGCACGACGATGATCGACGACAAGTTCGACTTCGGCTTCGCGGTGGACTGGATGCGCAAGGACCTTGGCCTGTGCCTGGACGAGGCGCGGCGCAACGGCGCGCCGCTGCCGACGACCGCGCTCACCGATCAGTTCTATGCCGACGTGCAGGCGATGGGCGGCCATCGCTGGGATACGTCGAGCCTGATCCGCCGCCTGCGTCATGGGAAAGCCTAATCTGCCGGCGCCATGGACACCAGTGCGCTGCACAGCATCCTGGAAACGCTGCGGCCGACGCTGCTGAAGATCGCGCGCCTGCAGTTGCGCAACGACGCCTGGGCCGAAGACGCGGTGTCCGAGACCCTGCTGGCGGCGCTGGAAGGCTCGGCGAATTTCGCCGGCAACTCGCAGGTCAAGACCTGGGTCGTCGGCATCCTGAAGCACAAGATCATCGACCAGTTTCGGCGCGGCGGGCGCGAGCTTTCCGCCGACGCGCGGGCAGAGGCGGCCGGCGCCGAAACGCTTGACGAGCTGTATCACCCCAATGGCCACCGTTTCGAACCGCCCGTGGACTGGGGCGACCCCGAGGCCGCACTGTCACGTACGCAGTTCTTCGAAGTGCTGCAGACATGCATCGATCGGCTGCCGGAGCATCTGGGCCGGATTTTCATGATGCGAGAGTGGCTGGAATACGAAACCGGACAGATCTGTAAGGAATTGGAGATCTCGTCGACGAATTGCTTCGTGATGCTGCATCGAGCCCGGATGCGGCTGCGTGAATGCCTCGAGCAGCAGTGGTTTGCGGGGCAGCCGGGGAGCTGACTTTGCTGAACAAGTTCACACAGATCACTTGCCGCCATGCCCATGAGCTGCTGTCCGAGCGCATGGATCACCCGTTGCCATTGTTGGCGCGGGTTCGGCTGCAACTGCACCTGCGTGCCTGCCACTTGTGCGCGCGGGTCGAGCAACAGATGGATTTCATGCGCAAGGCCGTGCGCCGGTTGGGTGAATAGCCGGCGAGCTATCCGCACATCCGACGCGGCCATTCGGCCGCCGCCGCTCGACCGATGCGTATGGGCCCGCGTTGCGCGCAATGCGGGCACTGTAATGTTTGGTCCCTCGCGCCGACTCATATGATCGTACTGCCGTTACTGACTACGGAGCCCGCCCTTGCATGCCACCCTGCCGCTGCTGAAGGCCACCGATTTTCCGATGATCCGGCGTCGTGTCGTCGACACGATGCAGGTCAATCTTGGCTACACCTGCAATCAGACCTGCGTGCACTGCCATGTCAATGCCGGGCCCCATCGCACCGAGCAGATGGACCGCGCCACGATCGACCAGGTACTCGACGTGCTGGTGGCCAAGGACATTCGCACGCTGGATCTCACCGGCGGCGCGCCGGAACTGAATCCGCATTTCCGCGATCTGGTGCGGCAGGCGCGCTCATTGGGAAAAAACGGCGGCGTCCATGTCATCGACCGCTGCAACCTGACGATCCTGTTCGAACCCGGGCAGGAAGACCTGGCGCAGTTTCTTGCCGACCAAGGTGTTGAAATCGTCGCCTCGCTGCCCTGCTACCTCGAGGAAAACGTCGACAAGCAGCGCGGCAACGGCGTGTTCGACAAGAGTATCCGCGCGCTGCAGTTGCTCAATTCGCTCGGCTACGGCCGTGACAAGCGCCTGCCGCTGTCGCTGGTCTTCAACCCGCAAGGCGCGTCGCTGCCGCCGCCGCAACAGACGCTCGAAGCCGATTACCGCCGGCTGCTCGGCCAGCAGCATGACATCGTATTCACGCGGCTGCTGGCGCTGGCCAACATGCCGATCGCCCGCTTCGGCTCGACGCTGATCAGCAAGGGCAAGTTCCGCAGCTACATGGACACGCTGCGCGCCGCGCACCGGACCGAGAACGTCAGCAGCGTGATGTGCCGCACGCTGGTCTCGGTCGACTGGCAGGGATACCTGTACGACTGCGACTTCAACCAGATGCTCGGCCTGCACCTGCACGAAGGTGCCGCGCAGCACGGCCGCATCCATCTGGAGGACTGGCTGGAGATGGATCTGCAGGACAACCCGATCGTCGTCGCTGATCACTGCTATGGCTGCACCGCCGGCCAGGGGTCAAGCTGCGGCGGCGCCCTGGCCTGAAGCCGCTGATCGGCGACCGGCATCGGCAAGAACAAGAACATGCGGAGATGACCGTGGACGATAAGGTCCGATCACCAATTCCAGATCAACAGCAATTCGCAGCTCGTCCAGGCCGGACCTGCCCATCACACTACGGCTACTCGCCGAAACTCTTTGCCCGCATGGCCGATGTCGAGGCCGACACGATCTACGTGATTGGCGGGTTGTACGGAAATCGCTTTGCGCTCGACGCGATCGACGCCACCGCAGCGCTGGAGCGGTCGCCGCCGCAGACCATTTTCAATGGCGACTTCCACTGGTTCGATGCCGAGCCCGGCCTGTTTACGGAAATTCAGCGACGCGTCTCCGCGCATCACGCGTTGCGCGGCAACGTCGAGACCGAAATCGCCAGCGACGCGTCCGAGGCGGGTTGCGGCTGCGCCTATCCGGAGTCAGTGCCGGACGATGATGTCGAGCGCAGCAATCGCATCCTCGCCCGGCTGCGCGAGGTCGCGCAGGAAGTGCCGACCGCGCGCGAGGCGCTGGCCGCTTTGCCGATGCACGGCGTAGCTGCCGTCGGCGGGCTTCGCATCGGCATCGTCCACGGCGATGCGTGGTCGCTGGCCGGCTGGCGGTTCGCCCACGACAGCCTGCACAATCCCGCCAGTGACTTATCGGTGGCCCGCGCGCTCGAACTCGGCGCTGTCGATGGTTTTGCCTGCAGTCACACGTGCCTGCCGGCATTGCGTGCGTACGGGCGCGGCTTCGTGATCAATAACGGCGCGGCCGGCATGTCGAATTTCGCCGGCATCGGCGCCGGGCTCATCACCCGCATCAGCACGCGAGCAGTTCCGAATGGTCTTGCCGAACGACGGATCTACGGCTTGTACGAACGCGGCGTCTGGAT
>JBFINI010000258.1:0-5243 GCA_041611275.1 Burkholderiaceae bacterium | reverse complement strand
GACCTTGGCCTTGTCGACCATCACGCCACCGGTGGTGGAGATCGTCAGCGGCGCGCCTTGCACCGTCTTGACCGCACCGGCCTTCACGTCAGCAGCCATCACCTTGCCCGGCACCACGTGGTAGGTCAGCACCTTGGTCAGCGCCGCTTTGTCGGCGAGCAGGGCGTTCAACTGATCCGCCGGGATCTTGGCGAACGCGGCGTCGGTCGGCGCAAACACGGTGAACGGCCCCGGGCCCTTCAGCGTGTCGACCAGGCCGGCGGCGGTGAGCGCCTTGGCCAGCGTGTTGAACTGGCCGGCACCAACGGCGAGATCGACGATGTCGGTATTGGCATGCGCGGCGCTCATCTTGGCGCCGTAGTTGCCACCGGCGAGAGTGACGGTGGGGGCGGCGCCGAAGGTTGCGGCGGCGATGGCTACAGCGATAACGGACTTGAGTTTCATGGCAAAGACTCCTGAGTTGCAGTTGAGGTGGGTTAAAGAACGAGGCGGCGCTTCGAGGTCACGCCGCAGGGGAAATCGCGCTGCACACGGGGGGCGGCGGGCAGCAACGCCGTTTTGAAACGGTGATGGGTGGTGAGATGCGCTGGCATGGCCTCACCGCACCAGCGGGCGGATGGCGGTGAAGCCGCCGTCGATGGGCAGCACCTGGCCGGTGATACGCGCCGCCGTGGGCGAGAGCAGCCAGGCGATGGTCTGCGCGACTTCGTCGGAGCTGCCGGCGCCACCGAGCGGGTACTGCTTGGCCACGCCTTCGCGCCCGGCATCGCTGGCGACCATGGCCGCGGTGGCGGGCGTGTGCATGAAGCCCGGCGAAACCGCGTTGACGCGGATGCGGCTCGGCGCATAGGTGGCCGCGGCGCCGCGCACCAGCCCGGCGACGGCGGCCTTGGCCACTGAGATCGCTTCGTGGTTGGCGACACCGATGTGCCCGACCACCGAGGAAACCAGCACCGCCGCGCCCGGCCGCTGTGCCGCGCGCAGGGCCTCGACAAAAGCGGCCAGCGAGAAGAAGGCCGTGTCGAGATTGGCGCCGAGGCAGGCGCGATACGCGGACTCGTTCGTGCGATGAAGGGGCGCGATCAGCGTGCTGCCGGCGCAGTTGATGAGCGCGGCCGGCAGGCCGAGAGACTCGGTGCATTGCGCCACTGCGGCGCGCGCGCCGTCGGGCGTCGAGACATCGGCCTCGATGCGCAGCGCCTGCGCCGGCCCCGACGCTTCGAGTCGCGCCATGGTGCGGCCGACGAGCGCGAGCCGCCAGCCGGATTCGGCCAGGTGCGCGGCCACTGCGCGGCCGAGGCCGCCGCTGGCGCCCGTGATCAAGGCAACGTTGTCATTCATGAGGACGCTCTTCGCCAGAGGTTGTTCGGCGCACGCGCATCAGGCCTTCTTGACCCAGGCCACGCACCAGCCCTTGGCGTTGACGAGCTTGTTGCCGACCGCGGCGCACGGCGCCCATTCCTCGTTGCCCTTGGCGGCGAACAACTGGCAATTGGCGCAGTTGCGGCCGGCGACGTAGGCGGGGTACTTGGCCTTGTCGACCTTGGTGGCGTCGTGCTTGTAACCAAGCGCGAGCGCGGTGCGGTCGGATTCCTCGAGCTTCGCGGCCTGGGCGGACGCGCTGCGCGCGGCCAGGGTGGCCAGCGCGGCGGCGGGAATCGTGGCGAGGACGAAATTGCGGCGAGTGGTCATGGCAGATCTCTCTTTTCCTGACGACGGTTAATGGGCGTGGCTTCGGCGCGCGGGCTGGTCGGCGTCGATGAGTTCGTAGGCGTCGGCGACATAGGCCGGGCCTTTGGCGATCGTCACGAACACGCAGACCATCGCCACCGTGAAGGCGACCGACCAGTGCAGCACCAGCGCGCTGGCGAGCGCGATCTGGACGGAGGTGGCGAGCTTGGCGGCGCCCGGCTCGCTGCCACCGAGAAGCATGGCCGTGGCGAGCGCGCCGGCGATCAGCACCGCAGTGCCGGCGACAGTGATCAGCGGCAGCCGGCGCAGCACCTTCCGTTCGAGGCCGGCGGGCACGGGCTGGAAACCGGGCAGTTTGTTCAACAGCATCATGACGGGACCCTTTGCGTTGGCGTGTTGATCAGTTGCCGCCGGCGGCGTCGGCCGCGGCGACGGAAGTCGCGGCCCGCGCATAAGCAGCGATGTAATTGACCGAGGTGTCGCGCACCCAGGAGGCGCGGTGAACGACCGGCAGGTAGCGCATGCCGCGCTGATCGATCGCGCTGAGGCCGGCGCGGTGCGCCGCGATTTGCAGCTCGAACGGGCGCACGAAGCGACCCCATTGGTGCGTGCCACGCGGCAGCACGCGGAACAGGTATTCGGCGCCGACGATGGCGAAGACGAAGCTCTTGAACGTGCGGTCGATGGTCGAAGCGATCAGCAGGCCGCCGGGCGCGACATGGCGGGCGGCGGCGGCGACAAAAGCGTCGACGTCGGCGACGTGCTCGACCACTTCGAGCAGCAGCACGAGATCGAACTGCTCATCGGTGCCGATCGCGGCGGCCGGCTCGCCAGCGCGGTAGTCGATGCGCAGGTTTTCTGCGTCGGCATGGGCGCGGGCGGCGGCAATGTTCTTCGCCGCGGCGTCGATGCCAGTGACGCGGGCGCCGCGACGGGCGAGCGGCTCACACAGCAGGCCGGCGCCGCAGCCGACGTCGAGAACGCGCAGCCCCTGGATCGGTCGGCCTTGCGGCGCGAGGCGCTCGTCGATCAGCTGCAGCAGATAGTCGAGCCGCAGGTCGTTGACCACATGCAGCGGCCGCATCGGCCCGCTGCGGTTCCACCAGGTGGCCGCCAGGCGGTTGAAGCGGGCGACTTCGGAGGTGATCGCCGTCATCGCTGCAGCTCCAGCAAGGGGGCCTGACGCATGGGCTGCGCAGGCGTCGGCAAACTACGACGGCGCGCAGGAAGCGCTTGCCGACGATGTCCACCGGTAAGCGAGGTGCGGGACGCGTCGAAGCGCACCACCACCCCATTACGTTGGCCGGTATCGCGCCGCCGGTGTGCGGCGAGCGTCTCGCGCAGCTCGGTCAGGTCGGGATGCGCCGTCAGCCGCTCGATCTGCCCGGCAGATTGCCGATCGGCGATGCGCCCAACGGTGGCGGCCGCGGCCAAGGCCGTGCGCCGACCGAGCAGTACGACGACAGCGCCGATGAGCCAGCCTGCCGCATGCCAGACCGGCAGCAGACGGCTGCGCGCGGTGACCGGCAGCCAGCGACGGATCCGATACAGACGCAGCAGTTCACACGCCAGCTGGCTGGCCGCGAAGGCGCGCAGTTCACCGTCGCGCGCAGCGGCCAGGATGCCGCGGTAGAACTGCACGGCGCCGGCGCCGTTGGCGTGCCCGGTGCGCAGATCGGCACGGATGGCCTGCGGCAGGGCCGACGTTTGCGCCGGCGCGCGCCGCCACAGCGGGCGCAGGCGCAGGAAGCCCGAATAGGCAGCTTCCATCACTTTCAGCAGCGGGCGGCGCGAAGCGATGCCGGCCAGCCAGCTGTAAGCGGGCAGCCGATTCCAGATCGCCGCGAACGCCGCCGCGCCGGAGACCAGCGCGCCATCGGCCTGCCGCACATGCAGGCGGCCCAGCGCGACCTCTCGGCTGAGATCAGCGCCGAGCTCGGCCGCGCCGCAGTTTGCAGCGTCGACCCAAGTGATGGATGCAGCGCCCTGCTGGCTCCGGTAGTGCGCGATCTCGCGCCGGCACACTGGACAGGCGCCGTCGAAGTAGACCGTGCAGGCGGCGTTTGACGTGGACATGGCTAGACCCGCTCCACCTGCTGCGCCTGGCCGCTGAGTTCGACCGTGAAGTCAAGCATGCGCGAGCCGCATATCCACGGCAGGTTGGTGCTCACTTCCGCCTCTGCATCGCGCGGCAGACCACCGACGTAGTCGCCTGCGCCCTTGCCGTCGGGATATTTGACGACAGCAAAGCCTTTGATGACGACCGGGACGCGGAAGGTTGGCATGGCAGTCCTTTAGTAAGAAATTGATTGGGCGACCTGAATTTGTCTAGGACAATAGGCCTCCATGTCTATGTTGTCAAGCTTTTATCGGGACATTTATTGGACAATCGCGGGTAATTTCGTGACACAATCGCGTCATCTGCCAGCTTTGTGCGACTTTGGAGGGTAGAAACCCGTGACAAAAGCATCGTCGAATCAGGCCTCTGCGCCGTCCTACCGCAGTGGCACCGCGGCACGGCTGGCGGGAATTCCGGTAGCCACCCTGCGCATGTGGGAGCGCCGCTACCAGGTGGTCGGGCCGCAGGTCAGCGCCAGCGGCCATCGACGCTATTCAACTGAGGACGTGAACCGGCTGGCCCTGATCAAGGCGCTGGTCGATACCGGACACCCGATCGGCAGCCTCGCCGGTCTGCCGCTGGCCACGCTGCAACAGATGCGCGCAGCGCCCTTGGCGGTCGCGGCCGCAGCCCGCGGGCCCGAACGCAAGCCGTCAACGCTGCGCGTGGCGATCGTCGGTGAGGCACTCGCGGCGCGGACCGAATCGTCGGCGCGGCGATTCCCGCTTTTGCAGGTCGTTGCCACCGGCGCCGACCGGGAGCACGCGGCCGCGGCCCTGCGCGGCGTGTCGGCCGATCTGCTGGCGATCGAATTGCCGGCGCTGCGCGAGGATGCCGTGGAATTGGTCGATGCGCTCACCGCGGCGGTCGGCGCGCGCCGGGCGCTGGTTGCGTATCGCTTCGCCACCGAGTCGACGGTGCGGGAACTGCGTCGCCGCGGCCATGCGGTGGCGCATGCGCCGATCGATCTGGCCGACATCGAGTCGGCCGGCGCGGCAGCGTTCGCCTTGCGCGAGGCCGCGCCGACGCGAGGGCTGGATACGCCGCCCGTGCGGCGCTTCAACGAGCGCGCACTGGCGCAACTGGCGCAGGCATCGACCACCGTGCGCTGCGAGTGCCCGCGCCACATCGTCGAACTGCTGCTGAGCCTCGGCGCATTCGAGCGCTACAGCGCCGAGTGCGAGAACCGCAGCCCGGCCGACGCCGAAGTGCACCGTTATCTTGCCCGCGTGGCCGGCAACGCGCGGGCGCTGTTCGAAGAGGCCCTGGTGCATGTGGCACAGGCCGAAGGCATCGCGCTGCCGGAGGGGGCCTCGGCGGCGGGTGGCTGACCGCAGAGCGCTGCACGCGCTGCGGCCGCGGCGCTCACCGCGCCGCACTTGAGATCGAGCAGCGTGCCGCATCGGCCCGGAGGTGGCGGCGCTTGACCGCG
>JBFINI010000257.1:0-5254 GCA_041611275.1 Burkholderiaceae bacterium | reverse complement strand
TTTCCTTATTCGACGCTGGAGCCGATTCGCGATCTGCTCTATTCGCCGGTGCAGGGTGACCGCCAGGAAGCCGATGCCCGCTGGCTCGCCAAGCTGACCCAGCAGGTGCAGGCAGCCGAAGTCGAACTGGCGGCCGAACTGGCGACCACCCGGCTGACTGTCGGCGAACTGCGCCAACTGCGCGTCGGCGATTTTGTCGAGCTGCCGCTGAAGGAAATCATCTCGGTGAAGGTCGACGGCGTGCCGGTGATGGAGTGCCGCTTCGGCACCGTCAACGGCCGCACCGCCGTGCGCATCGAGCGGCTGCTCAAGTATTCGCAGTTCACCGAGCGCCGCCGGACCAGCGACGCCGAACTCTGACCCTCCGATAACGATCGCTGCTGGAGCAATCACGATGAACCTGCCCACGGACAACCACGGCCAGCCCGCCGCTGACGACTGGAACGGGGCCGACGGCGGCGGCGAGCTTGCGGTCGACACGACAGCGCAGCCGGCCAATATCTTCCAGCCGCTGACCCCGGGCGCCGCCGAGACGGGCAAGCAGGATCTCGACCTCATTCTCGACATTCCGGTGCAGCTTTCAGTGGAACTCGGCCGCACCAAGATACCGATCAAGAACATCCTGCAGCTGGCGCAAGGCTCGGTGATCGAACTCGATGCACTGGCCGGCGAGCCAATGGACGTGCTGGTCAACGGCTGTCTGATCGCGCAGGGTGAAGTGGTTGTCGTCAACGAGAAGTTCGGCGTGCGGCTGACCGACATCGTCACGCCGAGCGAGCGCATGCGCCGGCTGCATCGCTAGTGATTTCCCGCGCTGATCGTGCGTAGCGGAATTTCAGCCCTGCCGAAGCGCCGCTGGCCGCCGCTGGCCGCGAGCGCATGGCTGGCCATTGCGCCAACCTCGGCGCTGGCGCAGGCGCCGCCGACGCCGGCACCTTCGCTGATGCCGGTCGTGCTGGCGCTGGCTGCGGTGCTGGCCCTGATCCCGGTGGCGGTGTGGCTGTTGAAGCGTTTCGGCGCCGGCACCAGCGCGCCGGTCAACGGGCTGCAGGTCGTCAGCCAGTTGCCGCTGGGCACAGGCCAGCGTGTGGTGGTGCTGCAGGCAGGCGATCGCTGGTTGCTGCTCGGTGTCACTGCCGGCAGCATCACGCGGCTCGGCAGCCTGCCGAGGCCGCCTGCCGGCGCCGCTGCCATCGACGTCGCACCGATCGCTCCGCCGAGCTTTGCCTCGCTGCTGGCCCGCATCGGCGGCAGCGACCGCCGCGCCTCTTGAACCGATGCTGCATTCCTGTTTTTGTCGCCTCGCGCAGCGCGCCCGCCGATTGGGCCGCGCCGCACCCGCCGGGCTGATTGCCGCCGGCACGCTGCTGCTGTTCGCCGCGCCGGCCATTGCGCAGCAAAGTCCGCTTCAAATCAACGCCACGCCGCTGCCCGGCGGCGGCACCAGCTATTCGGTGCCGGTGCAGACGCTGCTCTTCTTCACGCTGCTGACCTTTCTGCCGGCCGTGCTGCTGATGATGACCAGCTTCACCCGCATCATCATCGTGCTGTCGCTGCTGCGCATGGCGCTCGGCACGCAGACCACGCCGCCGAACCAGGTGCTGATCGGCCTGGCGCTGTTCCTCACCTTCTTCGTGATGGGCCCGACCTTCGATCGCATCCACGACACCGCCTACGCGCCATACCGCGAACAGAAGATGAACTTCGAGCAGGCGCTGGCCGCCGGCGGCGCGCCGCTGCAGCAGTTCATGCTGCAGCACACGCGCGACGCCGATCTCGAACTGTTCACGCGCATGGCGCGGATGGAAAAGGTCGACAAACCCGAGCAGGTGCCGCTGCGCGTGGTGATCCCGGCGTTCATCACCTCGGAGCTGAAGACCGCCTTCCAGATCGGCTTCATGGTGTTCATTCCGTTCCTGATCATCGACATGGTGGTGGCCAGCGTGCTGATGTCGATGGGCATGATGATGCTGTCGCCGGTGCTGATCGCGCTGCCGTTCAAGCTGATGCTGTTCGTGCTCGCCGATGGCTGGAACCTGCTGATCGGCTCGCTGGTGGCGAGTTTTCAGGTCTAGCGGCCGACCGCAATTCAATTCCGCAAAGGCTCCACGCATGAATCCCCAGTCCGTCATCACCCTTGGTCAGCAGGCGCTGTGTGTGATGCTGCTGATGGCGGCACCCTTGCTGCTGACCGCGCTGGCGGTGGGCCTGGTGGTGTCGATCCTGCAGGCCGCCACGCAGATCAACGAAATGACGTTGTCGTTCATTCCCAAGCTGCTGGCCATCGTCACCGCGCTGGTGCTCGCCGGCCCGTGGATGATCACCTTCTACGTCGATTTCGTGCGCCGCCTGTTCGAGTCGATCCCGGGCGCCATCGGGTGAAGGCGATGCGGGGCTTGGCGATTGGCATCGCACAGGCACCTGCGACGGTGAAGATCGGTTCGCGTAGCACCGGCGCCGCGCAGCGCTGGCGTCGCCCGGCTCGGCCGACGCCGTGATCACGTTTACGACCGAACAGCTCTCCGCGTGGTACGGCGCGGTGTTCTGGCCGCTGGTGCGCATTCTGGCGCTGTTCTCTGTCGCGCCATTGCTTTCGCATCGGGCCGTGCCGGTTCGGGTGCGTCTGGGGCTGGCGCTGGTCATGGCTGTCGTACTGTTGCCGATCGTCGAGTCGCCGCCGATCGGCGATGCATTGACCGGCGCCGGTCTGGCATTGCTGGTGCAGAACATTGCGCTCGGCGTGCTGATCGGCTTCACCGTGCGGCTGGTCTTCGCTGCGCTGGAGGTGGCCGGCGAGATCATCGGCCTGCAGATGGGGCTTTCCTATGCGGGGTTCTTCAATCCGGCTTCGGGCGGCAACCAGAACGCGGTCGGCAACTTCATGTCGCTGCTCGCGCTGCTGATGTTCGTCGCCATCGACGGTCATCTGTGGCTGTTACACGCGCTGGCCGAGAGCTTCCGCCTGTATCCACTGACCGGCAGCGCGGGGCTGCCGCTGGACTTCGGCCAGGTCGCCCGGCTCGGTGCCGATATCTTCACGGTCGGGCTGACCATTGCCCTGCCATTCGTGGCGGTGATGCTGCTGACTAATATCGTGCTCGGCGTGCTGGCGCGGGTGGCACCCCAGCTGAATATCTTCGCCGTCGGCTTTCCGCTGACAATCCTCGTCGGCCTGTCGCTGCTGTTCCTGCTTCTGCCGTATCTCGAAACTCCGCTGCGCGCCGCGCTCGAACGCAGCCTGACGCTGTGGATCCGCTGACACCGCACGAGCCTTGAACGGCTAGAGTTGCCGATGCCGGTGGCCCCACAGGCCGCCGGCACTGCGATGAACCTGCTGCACTCCGCGATTGCCCTTCAATGGGCCGTGCTCGGCTGGCTTGTGCTGCTGCCGCTCGCCGTGCGCGCGCTGCTGCAGGTGCGCGCGCAAGCGTCGCTGCAGCCAGCACAGCAGCACCTGTGGCTGGCCGGCGTCGTGTTCCTGGCCTGGCTGTGGACGCTGACGGTGCGCACCGCCGACGGTGCAGCCTTCGGCCTGCTCGGCGCCGCCCTCTACGCGCTGGTTTTCGGCCGCACTTGGGCACGGCTCGGGCTGCTGGCGGCGGTGGCGCTGCATACCTGGCTGGCCGATGGTCACTGGGCGAACTTCGGCGTCAACGGCCTGCTGCTGGCGGTCGTGCCAACGATGCTCGCCGGCGCCCTGCAGCGGCAACTCGAACGCCGGCTGCCGAAGAACGTCTTCGTGTTCATCATCGGCAACGGCATGTTCGTCACGCTGGCGGTGACCGCCGCCACCAGCGGGCTGTTGCTGGTGGCGGGATGGCTGCTGACGTCGGCCACGGCGGCCGCCGACCCGATCGCCTATGCCCTGCTGCTCGCCTGGGGCGAGGCGCTGGCCAGCGGCATGCTTTTCTCGGCGCTGGTGATCTTTGGCCCGCATCTGGTGCTGACCTATCGACAGGACGTCTACCTGCCGCCGCGCGACAGGGGCTGAAGCGCGCATCGTCACTTCGCGCACGCCGACAGCCATGGCCGCCTGCCTCGCCGTGCTTGGCCCGGCGACCCATGCGGCCCCGCCGCGGGCACTGGGGATTTCGAGATAGGTTCTACACTCGCCGCTTCAACTGACGCCGCACCCGCCATGCTCCGCACTGCCGCCCGCATCCTCGTCGACCAACTGCAGATCCATGGTGTCAATCACGTGTTCTGCGTGCCGGGCGAGAGCTACATCGCCGTGCTCGACGCGCTGCACGAAGCGCGCGGCATCAAGCTGATCGTCAACCGGCACGAGTCGGGCTCGGCCTTCATGGCCGATGCCTACGCCAAACTGACCGGCCAGCCCGGCGTGGTCATGGTCACCCGCGGGCCGGGCGCGACCAACGCCTCGATCGGCGTGCACACCGCCTTCCAGGATTCGACGCCGATGGTCATGCTTGTCGGCCAGGTCGGCAATGACTTCGTTGAGCGCGAAGCGTTCCAGGAGATCGACTACCGGCGCATGTTCGGGCCGATGACCAAGTGGGTGGCGCAGATCGACCGCGCCGATCGCGTGCCCGAGTACGTGGCGCACGCCTTCCAGGTCGCCACCAGCGGTCGGCCCGGACCGGTTGTGCTGGCGTTGCCCGAAGACTTGCTCGAGGAAACCGCAGATGTCGCCGATGCCGCCTGCCATCAGCCGGTGCAGTCGGCGCCGACCGATACGCAGATCGCAACCTTGCGCCGGCTGCTCGGCCAGGCGCGCGCGCCGCTGGTGCTGCTCGGTGGCACCGGTTGGACCGAGGCGGCCTGCGACAACCTGCGCCGTTTCGTCGAGGCGAACCAGTTGCCGGTGGCCTGCGCTTTCCGCTACCAGGACTTGTTCGACAACCGGCATCCGAGCTACGTCGGTGACGTCGGCATCGGCATCAATCCGAAGCTGGCCCAGCGGGTTCGCGAGGCCGACCTGATACTGGCCATCGGTCCGCGCCTGGGCGAGATGACCACCAGCGGCTACTCGCTGCTCGCCGTGCCGCGGCCACGGCAGACGCTGGTGCACGTGCACCAGGGCATCGACGAACTCGGCCGCGTCTACCAGGGCCAGTTGATGATCGCCTCGGGAATGCCGCAGTTCGCTTCGCGGCTGGCGATGATGATGCCGGTCGAATCACCGAGCTGGGCGCCGGCCACCCGCGCGGCACGCGCTGACTATGAAGCCTGGCAGGCGAAAGCGCCCGTTTACGGTAACGGCAAGCCGCGCCTCGACCTGTGGCAGGTGGTG
>JBFINI010000256.1:0-5257 GCA_041611275.1 Burkholderiaceae bacterium | reverse complement strand
GTCCTACGGCTGCGCGGTCGACCGAAAGCGGTTGAATGAGATTATCGGCAGCGCAAGCCGCTCGGGAACGGTTGACGAGGATCTGTGTTACCGACTCGCCGGCTATGACGCCGTGAAGGAGCGGTCCAGCCACGGTGCGGCCGTCATCTCCCAGCTCTTCGCCAAGCCCATTCACGGCGGAGCGCTGCAGCCGAAGCCAGGACAACCTCCGTCCTGGGATAAGAATCCCCTGATCGAGAGTGCTGATCTGGTTTTCGTGCAGTTGCCGCGCGCCGCCGTGCAGGATTCGACGAGTGCCGCGCTGGCTCGGTATGTCATCGACGGTCTGTACTACATCGCCTTGCACAGAGGGCAAAAGACGAAACGCATCATCGTCAACATCAGCAACGGCACCAGTCGGACGACGCATGACGGTAAGTCGCTTCCGGAGCAAGCGATCCTGGACTGGATCGAGAAGCAGCAGAAAGCGGGCGTCGATGCGCGAGTGATCGTTCCCGTCGGCAACACCAACCGCGAGCAGCGACACGCGGAACTCTGGACGCACAGCGATGAACCGGGAACGCCCGACGCGCGGCCGCCATTGCAGCTCTTCCTCCCGCCCGACTGCGAGATGCCGCAATACCTGACCGTCCGCATTCCTGCGGGGGCCAGTGGCGTGAAATTGAAGGTCACGCCGCCGGGTGGTCAGGCCTGCGAGGTCGGGCAAGGCCAGGCGATGGGCTGGCCGAGCGCCGACCGGCCTGAGTGCGGCGTCATTAGTCCGCCGCCGGCAATTAGTCCTACGCCAGTAAGTAGTCTGGCGCCGGAAGTCGGGTTGGCAGCACGCGCGCTACTCGCTTTCGCGCCAACGAAGTCGCCTGATCCTAAGCGCGCTATTGCGCGCAGCGGTCGTTGGAAGATCGAAATCGTTTGCGATGGGAAACGATTGGCGGAGCCGGTGCGCTTCTGGATCAGCCGCAACCAGCGAAACCCGGGCGCCGTGCCTCGCTCCCGCCAGGCAGACTTTGTCGACTTCAATGAGCGCCATTCGCCGAATCGGTACATGCGAGAGACGCTCGATGATGATCCCAAGGATAGCGATCCAGAGACGGCCAAGAACGGCATCCGACGCCGAGGCGCCCTGAACGGGTTGGCCACGGTTTCGGACACGCAAGCGCAGAAAAATCGTTTCGTCGTGGTCGGTGGCTACATCGTCATGGCCCAGGGCTTCCGTCCGAGCAAGTACAGTGCGGCAGGCCCGGCGCAGTCCGCGTTCACGAGTGCGCCCGGCGATACGAGCTCCGCGGTGCCTGGACTGACCGTACGAGGCAATCGGTCCGGAGAAGTTGCTCGGGTGGTCGGTACGAGTTTTGCGGCCCCGCTTCTGGCTCGGGCTTTGGCAAACGAGGTTGCTGTCCCGCAGAAGCCACCACGGGCGCCTGGCGCCAAAGTTCCAAAAGACGAATCGCGGCGAGGCGGACGGCTCCAAATCGCCGCGCCGGAGGACCGCGCGGGCGGGGCCAGCGAAGCCCCTCAGGCATCCGCAGGCGAAGTCGTGGCGACGGCTAATGGCGCGTCCGGAATTCCTTCTGCCGATGGCGTTGATCGCCGCGGTCCGACTTAGGCGTCCGCCTGCACGCTGTTTTCTACTCGGTACGATCCAACTGCGGCGCCTAAGACGGCATTGGCATAACTTGAGCGCGTTGGCAGAGGCGCGAAACCGAATGAAGAAAACCGCCGAGCTCGCGCATCTGCGGCAGCTTTGCAGGCTCGGACTGCACGGCGAGGCCATCATGCCGGCGTACCTGCGCGCGATACGCGCGCTCGTGCCGGCCGACTTCGGCGCCTTCTTCTGGGTCGATGCCAACGGCGACATGACCAACATGTACTCCGAGAAGATGCTGTCGGCCGAGCTGACGGGCCGCTATTTCAAGCGCCACTACGAAAGCGCAGTGCACGCGTTCCGCGAGCGGGTGCTGACGCTGGCCGGCTCCAGTGAACCGGTGCGCGAGAGCGTGGCCGACGAAGCGGCGCAGGCGAGCGATTTTTTTCGCGAGGTGCAGGAGCCGCTCGGCGTGTTTCGAACGCTGCTGGCGATCGTCGCCGACCGCGGCACGCCGCTCGGGCAGTTGTCGCTGTACCGGGCGCGCGGTGCGCCCGCCTTCAGCGCCGCCGAGCGAGAACTCGTGGCGACGGTGAGCCGGTATCTGCTGCAGGCGCTGCGCGTCGCCGGCAGCGGCAGCGCCGACGCCGGCAATGATCAGTTCCGCGAAACCGGGCAGGCAGCGTTGCTGGTGTGCGCGCCGGATGGCCGCGTGCAGCAGGCCACCGGTCGTGGCCACGCGTTGCTGGCGCAGGCCAGCGGCTGCCGCATCAATCGCTACACGATGGTCGGCGAACTCGAACAGGCCGGGCTGGCGATCGTGCGCCGCCTGCTGGCCGGCGTGACCACGGAAAGTGAGCTGGATGAACTGCCTTCGCACAGCCTGCAGGTGGTCAACGAATGGGGCGCGCTTCGTTTGCGCGCCTATCCGCTCGGCGCAGGATTCGGCGTGGTGATCGAGCGCCATGAGCACCTGCTGGTTCGCCTGGTCGATGCGATGCGCGCGCTGCGGCTGTCGGCGCAGCAGCGCGAGGTGGCCTTGCTGCTGGCGCGCGGGCTGACCAATCCGCAGATCGCGCGCACTCTCGGCGTGTCGCTGAACACCGCCAGTTATCACGTCAAGCAGCTGTACGCGAAGCTCGATGCGCATGATCGCGCCGAGGTCATCGCGCGCGTGCTCGAGGGCCACACGACGCGGCACTGAGGCTGCGGCCTCGTTCGCATCTTCAACCCCGATTGATTCGCTTTCCCACCTGTGCGGGCGGGAAGCTGCTCGTTCATTCGAAGGAGGCCGCAGGAGGCGATCGCCGGCAAAGTCTGGTCACCGCAGCGCGAGTGATCGACCCATCGAAACCACCCGCGCTGAATGGCAGCCGAAAATCCCGTCGCGGCTGTCGCGGACGGCAGCGCAGCGCTTTGGTTGCCGATCGCGGAGGACGGGCTTCAACTTGCCAGGAGTTCCACCATGAAAGCCATTCATGCCCTGACGTCCGTGCTTGCGATCAGCGTCGCCGGCGCGGCCTTTGCCGGCGGCGGCCCGTATCCCGAGCCGGCCGTTCCGACTGTCGAGTCGACCAAATCGCGTGCCGAGGTGATGGCCGAAGCACGTGAAGCCAATCGCCTCGGCCTGCTGACCGTCGGCGAGGAAGACGTTCGCGTCGCTGACTTCGAGCCAACGAAGTCGCGCGCGGAAGTCGTCGCCGAAACGTTCGAAGCGCAGCGCCTTGGTCTGCTGACGGTCGGCGAGGAAGACATCCGCGTCGCCACCGCCGAGCAGGAGGCGCTGATCTTCGCAGCGGGTCGCCGTGCGGCCGAGCGGGTGCTGATCGCTGCGCGGCATGAAGCTGACGCGAAGGAATAACCGCGCGGTCGCGTAGTTCTCTCGACTGGGGCCCGCCGTGCTTGCCACGGCGGGCTCTTTTTTCTGGGGCTGATCTGAGGACAACCTTGATCAACGCGCAGCGTCCCGAGGCGCGATGCAGCAACGGGCCTGACGCGATTTTGCGGTTGGGAAAGCCGGGCGCCGATTCGCCCGCGCAATCAGGTGGGAAAGGATGCCTGCGCAGGTCGCGCCAGCCGTTCGGGACCACTCCCCATCTGGCGAGGTGGGGACGCCGCAGCGGCGGGCGCCGACCATGGCGTTTCCGATCGGCAGATCGAGGCGAAGGAGGTCGATATGGAAACGATGTTGATGCCCGCGGACCCATCGGCGGTGGCGGGGGCTGAAGTTGAATCGCCGACGCAACTTGCCCTGCGCTACTTCGAGCGCCTGCCGAAGCCGACGCTGCTGCTGCGCCCCGATGGCGCGATCGCGCGGGCTAATGCCGCCGCGCGCACGTTGCTGCTCGATCGGCACTGCCTGCGTCTGGCCTATGGACGTGTGGTCGGCTTTGCCGGTTCGGCGAGCGAACGGTTCGAGGATGCCTGTGCGCGAGCCATATCCAGCGGTGCCAGTCGCGTCGTGATCACGATGCCCGCGGACGGCGCACAGATGTGGCAGGTGGAACTGGTGTCGCTGCAAATCGAAACGGCTGGCGACATGTTGCTGATGGCGACCGTGCATGCGCCGGTGCGCCCGGAGCGCGGCATCGTTGCCCTGGCGCGGATTTTCGGGCTGACCTGCGCCGAGTCGCGCGTGCTCGCTCATCTTGCGGAGGACCGCACGCCGTCCGAGATCGGCGTCGTGCTCGGCGTCTCGGTGACCACCGTGCGCTCGCATCTGCAGGCGCTGTTTCAGAAGACCGGCGTGCGTCGGCAGCCTGAACTGGTGCGGTTGACGCTGCTGGCCGCGAGTTCGTGACGCGTGTGCGGCCATGCGCGCGCGACGATGGCGGCTATTGCGGCCGATTCCTCCGAATGAAGGATCCGCGTACTCGCGCGCATCCGCACACTGAGTGAGAGCGAAGCAAGCTCGACGTTGATTGCAAGCATGAGGAGATGACCATGGGTTCCGCATACATGCACAAGGCTGTGATCGGTACGGCGGGAATGATCGTCGGCGCGGCGCTGGTGACCGTGATCCGGATCGCCGCCGTCGACGGCGCGGAAAATGCGCGCGCGCGCCACATCGCCGAGGTTGGCTCCGGCCACGCGCCGTCGCCGCGGGTCGTGGCCCGCCGCGGCCTCGACTGCTCCAGCGTGCTCGTCCGCCAAGCGCCGCCAGTCGACTGAACCGGGCGTGTCGCGCTGGCCTATCCTTGCGGGTATTACGCCGGCGCCGATGTTCGATGGACGCGACGGCTTCGCAGGAGGGCCGGGTCATGGTGTTGCGCACGGGTATTCCGGTTGTGCTGGTCGCTGCGTTTGTCAGTGCCTGTGGCGGCGGCGGGGATCCGTCCGCGGCGGTGCTGGCGCAGCCGGCAGCCGATCGATCGGGCGCCGATGCCACGGCGCCGCCGCCCGCCGATACGCCGGCCTCTCCGCCCGCGTACAGTGGGCCGATGAACACAAGTCTGCAGGCGATGGTCCAGGCCGCGCTGGCTGATGCGGCGCGCCAGAGCGGGCGCGATGCGTCGGCGCTGAAGGTTGTCAGCGCCGAGTCGGTGATTTGGCCCGACGGATCGCTCGGTTGCCCCGAGCCCGGCATGATGTACACGCAAGCGCTGGTGCGCGGCTATCTGATCCGCATCGATACCGGCGGCCGCATGCTCGACTATCACGCCAGCGCCGGCGGCC
>JBFINI010000255.1:0-5277 GCA_041611275.1 Burkholderiaceae bacterium | reverse complement strand
GCGACGATCTTGAAAGCCTGCGTCATGGCCAAAATGTAGCAGTCCGGCGGTTAGCCGCATGCCGACGGCGCAGAGGCCGAGGTTTCCGTAACATAGCCGGATGCTGGACGATCGTGCCCGCCTGCTGCTGAAGACGCTGATCGAGCGCTATATCGCTGACGGCCAGCCGGTCGGCTCACGCGCGCTGGCGCGCATTTCCGGTCTCGAAGTGTCGCCGGCGACCATCCGCAACGTGATGGCCGATCTGGAGGACATGGGCTTCATCACCAGCCCGCACACCTCCGCCGGTCGGGTGCCCACACCGCGCGGTTACCGGCTTTTTGTCGACGCGCTGCTGACGGTGCAGCCAGTCGAGCAGCAGCAGGCCGAACTGATCCGAGGCCAGTTGCAGTCCGGCGATCCGCAGCGGGCCATGCAGACGGCGGCGCATTTGCTCGGCAACCTGTCGCACTTCGCCGGCGTGGTGTTGACGCCGCGACGGGCCAGCTCGTTCCGGCAGATTGAATTCGTGAGGCTGTCGGAAAGACGGGTGCTGCTGATCATCGTCACGCCGGAAGGCGACGTGCAGAACCGCATCCTGGTCAGCGAGCAGCCCTATTCAGCAGCGCAGCTCGCCGAAGCCGCCAATATCTTCAACCAGCATTTTGCCGGCCTGAGTTTCGATCAGGCGCGGGCACGGCTGCACGGCGACCTGGCGGCCTTGCAGGCGGAGATCGCCGCGCTGATGGAAGCGGCAATGGCGGCCGGCCAGCAGGCCGCCGAGGACGAGGAAGCCGTGGTCGTTTCTGGCGAGCGCAACCTGCTCGAGGTGACCGACCTCGCGGCCAATCTGAACCGGCTGCGTGCCGCGTTCGATTTGTTCGAACACAAGACACGGCTGATGCAGCTTTTGGAGATCTCCGGCCGCGCGCAGGGCGTGCAGATCTACATTGGTGGTGAATCGAGTTCGGTGCCGCTCGACGAGATGAGCATGGTGGTCGCGCCGTACGAAGTCGATGGCAAAGTGGTCGGCACGCTCGGCGTCATCGGTCCGACCCGCATGGCCTACGAGCGCGTGATTCCGATCGTCGACATCACCGCACGGCTGCTGTCGTCTGCGCTGTCGCGCGAGTAGTGGCCGCTCGACCGCCGTCCGTGGTCGATGATCCGGAACGGCCGCCTGGCGCCGGCGGGCTTTGAAGCCGCACAGACAATGGATCACGGAAAGGCCCATGCCCTTCGAGAACGAACCTGAATACGCGCACGGCACGCTTGCCCGCACCGCGGTGCTTCTGGTCAACCTCGGTACGCCGGAGGCGCCCGAGCCGGGCGCGGTACGTCGCTATCTGAAGCAGTTCCTGTCCGACCCGCGCGTGGTCGAGATTCCGCGACCGCTCTGGCTGCCGATCCTTTACGGCGTGATCCTCACCTTGCGGCCGAAGCGCTCGGCGGCCAAGTATGCGTCGATCTGGACCGAGCAGGGCTCGCCGCTGCTGCATCACTCGCGCGAGCAGGCGCTGTTGCTACGCGGCTACCTTGGTGATCGCGGCCTCGACCTCGATGTGCGGCTGGCAATGCGCTACGGCGAGCCGTCGATCCCGCGCGTACTGGCCGAAATGCGCGCGGCGAACACCGAGCGCATTCTGCTGCTGCCGCTGTATCCGCAATACTCGGCGAGCACCACGGCGACGGCATTCGATGCGGTCAATGCTGAGCTGGCGCGAATGCGCAACGTGCCCGAGCTGCGCATCGTCAAGCATTTCCACGATCATTCCGGCTACATCGAGGCGCTGCGCAAATCGGTACTCGACCACTGGGCGCGGCATGGCGAGCTGCGCCAGGCCGGCGGCAAGCTGGTGATGAGTTTTCACGGCGTGCCGCGACGCTCGCTTGATCTTGGCGATCCGTATCACTGCGAATGCCGCAAGACCGGCCGGCTGCTGGCCGAGGCACTCGGCCTGGACAAGGACGACTACGTGATCACCTTCCAGTCGCGTTTCGGCCGCGCCGAATGGCTGCAGCCGTATACGGCGCCGACGCTCCATGCGCTGGGCAGGCAGGGTGTGAAGCGGGTCGACGTGATCTGCCCGGGCTTCGTCGCCGACTGCCTGGAGACGCTGGAGGAGATCAACATCGAGGGCCGGCAGGAGTTTCTCACCGCTGGCGGCAGGACCTTCCATTACATCGCCTGCCTGAACGAGTCGCCGGTGTTCATTGCGGCACTGGCCCAGCTTGCCGCCAGTCACCTGCAGGGCTGGCCAATCGAGCGCCAGGCGCGTGCGGAACGCGAGGTCCAGGCGCAGCGCAGCGCCATTGAAGCGAAGCTCGTCGGTGCACCGCGCTGAATCGACAGGGTCTTGCGCCGACCTTCACTGGCAATGATGGGACTCGAGGCCAACATGCCGACGCTGGGCGAAGCCCGGCCGATCATTGCCGCTGCCGGCCTGCCGACCGATGACCTGGCCGATGCAGCAGGGCTGATCCTGCTCGGCGGCCAGCGCGATAGCCGATTGATCGGCGTCGTCGGCTTGCAGCCGCTCGACGGCGCGGCGCTGCTCAGGTCGCTGGCCGTGTCGCCGACCGAACGTGGACGCGGTCTCGGCGCCGCTTTGGTTGCGGCGGCTGAAGCCTACGCGACCCGTGCCGGATGGCGCGATGTGTACCTGCTGACCACCGATGCGGCGGCTTTCTTCGGAAGGCTTGGTTACCGATCGATCGCGCGCGAAGACGCACCGGTATCGCTTCGCGCGACGCGGCAGTTCGCCGGGCTGTGTCCGGCAACCGCGCAGGTCATGCGCAAGCGGGTGCTGCTGGGAGCAGCCGGCGACTAAGCGCGGCCGGCGGCGGTAGGCGGCAGGGCCTTGTCGTCGGCCGCGGCTCTTGCCGCTGGCTTGCCTTGCGCTGGAACGGCCTCGATGGTCGGTGCACCGCTGCGTTCGGCGCCGGTCGGCAGGCGATGGGGTGCCGACGCCGACGGCAGGCCGCCGGAATTGACCAGCACGATCATGCCAACCGCCGCTGCCGCCAACAGCACCGACGGCAATTGCGAGAAGAAGCGATTCTCGCGTGTGTCGAATTCGAAACGGTCTTCGTCGTGCATGTCTGTTCCGCTGAAAATCTGCCGGGATCGATAAGTGGATTGTCAGCGGCAACGAAAAGCGGCGGCTATCCCCTGCTGTTCCGCGGATAGGTGATCTGCGCTCGCATCAAGCCGCGAAGACGATCGGGCTAACGCGTCCGCTGACCGCCGTCGGTTGGTCAGTCGCCACGGGCGCCGCTGGTGGTGAACCAACGTCAACCAGGCTCGGCCGCGGGCAGTGAGTCCAAACCGGCATCAGGCGGGCCGGATCACTGAGCCCTCGATGCGCACGCGATCCCCTACCGCCACCGGGGGTGCATGGCTGAGGGTCACGGTCTGGGTCGTGCCGGAATCAAGCCGCACTTCGACCTGGTACTGGACCGTCGCTCGCGCCTGTTTTTCTAACTGGTGCCCAGCCACCGCGCCGCCGATCGCCCCGAGGACGCGCGCCGCGTCGCGGCCGCTGCCACCGCCGACCTGGTTGCCAATGGCACCGCCGACCACGCCGCCGGCCACGACACCGATACCCGTGCCTTCGCCGGCGACCTTGACGGTACGGATCGCTGCGACGACACCGCAGTTTGTGCAAGGCGCTGTGGCCAGCGCGGAACCGGCCGCCGGCGTGCGCTGGGCTGGCGTTCTTTTCTGGGGTGCTGCCGTTGGCGCGGCTGCGTTTGCAGACACCGGTGCGGCTGCCCGTTCGGAAGCGCTATGGTCGCGCGCGCCGACGTGATTGCTGACCAGAACCGTGGCGCCGAGAACGCTGACCGCCGTGACTGCCACCGCTGCGGCGGCGATGAGCGGATGCAATCGGCCATGGGTCTTGGGCTGAGGGATGTCGGTCTTCATCGCATTTTTCCTTTCTTTCCGTAAACCTTGCTTTGCGGCTCGTGACTGGCCGCGCGACGGCAGAGGCTATCGAGCCGCATGCGCTGGCGCCAAGTCGGCGGCTGTCAAACCTGTTACGAATTGCTGCGGCGAGGGGTCAGCAGATCGGACTAACGACGCGTCGCCTGTTGTGGGCAGGGCGCCTCTGAGCCCTGTCGAATCGGGCGTTTACACGGCTGCGTCACCGGAGTTCGCCCCGGGGCACTCGTCCGGAACTCTGACTGACCCGAACGCGTTAGGCCCATCGCGGGTGATGCGTACGAACAACGCCGCTGGCTGGCTGGCTTGAAATCACCGCCGGCGCCCCCAATGTGAGCAAAGTTAATGGGACAAAAACAGAACTTTGCTGGAGGGTGCATGAACGCACCGGAGAACGATCCGGTCGAAAAGCCTGCCGAGCCGTCCGAACCGCGGTCCGCGGAGCCGGCGGCGGGCCCACCGCAGCCTTCTGAAGCGCCAGCCGCATTGTCGTCGGCGAGCGTCGCGGATGTCGAGGCCGAACTGCAGGCGGCACTGGCCAAGGCCAACGAGAACTACGACCTTTACATGCGCGCGGTGGCGGAGACGGAGAACACTCGCCGGCGCGCGCAGGAAGACATCGCCAAGGCGCACAAGTACGCGATCGAATCGTTCGCCGAAGCGCTGGTCCCGGTAGCTGACAGCCTCGAGAAGGCGCTCGAGGTGAGCAACGCCACGCCAAAGGCGATGCGCGAAGGCGTGGAACTCACGCTGCGCCAGTTGCGCGTCGCCTTTGAAAAGGGCCGATTGCAGCAAGTCGATCCTGCTGGGCAGAAGTTCGACCCTCATCTTCATCAGGCGATCTCGATCGTGCCAGCCGAGGCCGCGGGCGGCGTTCCGGCCAATCACGTGGTCAGCGTCCTGCAGAAGGGCTGGCGAATCGCCGATCGGGTGCTGCGGCCGGCACTGGTCACCGTGTCGCAGTCTTGAACTCCGCGGGCGCAAACACACATTCATCAATGACGGGCGCTGTTGCGCCGCAGAGCATCCGACTGGGGGTACGAAATGGGCAAGATCATCGGCATCGACCTGGGCACGACCAATTCGTGTGTGGCCGTTCTTGAGGGCGGTCAGGTCAAGGTCATCGAAAACAGCGAAGGCGCGCGCACCACGCCGTCGATCGTCGCCTACATGGAGGACGGCGAGATCCTGGTCGGCGCACCGGCCAAGCGGCAGGCGGTGACCAATCCGAAGAACACGCTTTATGCGGTGAAAAGGCTGATCGGCCGGCGCTTCGAGGAAAAAGAAGTGCAGAAGGACATCAACATGATGCCCTACAAGATCAGCAAGGCGCCCAACGGAGATGCCTGGGT
>JBFINI010000254.1:0-5289 GCA_041611275.1 Burkholderiaceae bacterium | reverse complement strand
GAGCTCCAGCGACATCGGCGCGATGGTATTCAGGCTCGGCGCCTTCATGTCCTTTGCGTACGGTGTCGCCCAGTGATCGAACTGGCCAATGATCAGCAGCGTTTGCGGATGAATGCCCTGCGCGAGCACCGCCGCGCCCTGGGTCGCACCGATCACCGAGGTGACCTCGATCAGATCGCCGTCGTCGATGCCTAGCTTTTGCGCGGTGCGCTCGTTGATCATCACGCCGCGGTGGCCGCGCAGATTGCCGGCGACCTCGTCCATCAACTGGATCGCCGCGTTGCCGCCCGAGTGATACTGCATGCTCTTGGTGGTCAGCAGCCAGAATGGGAAATCCTCCGGCTTGTGGCCACGGCGAACCAGGTCCTGTTCCCACAGCGCCGGGAAGTCGTGCCAGACCGGCAGCGGCTGGTATTCCTCGAGTTGCCGGTCCCACCATTTGACGCCGTTCTCGTGCAGCCGGTTGGCGAGTTCGCGCCCGGCGCGTAGCAGCCGCTCCTGGTACGGCAGCTCGAAGCGCAGTCCCTGGTTCTTGAGCGTCGGATAGAGATACCAACCGGTCTGCTTGTACGGCCGCGTGATCAATCCGTGTTCCTTGAACCAGGCCAGATCGTGCACTTCGTCGCCAGCGGTCAGTTCGTGGCTGGCGGCGCGGCACACCGCATCCCAGATCTCGTCAACCGAATGCACCTGTGAAGGCTCGAGCGAAAAATCGCGTGCCTCGGTCTTCAGCGGCACGCCGCACACGCCGCGATTGATGGCGTCGTTATAGCCCTCGAGCAGCCCGGTGCGGCGGGCCAGTTCGGTGGCGATCCAGGTGAAGTCGCGCGTTTCGCCACGCGGCGCCACCGCCGGCTGGCGCAGCACCCAGCCCTGGTGGCGCCAGAACTGCTCGACGAACTTGGTCTTGCCCAGCCGGATCAGCTGCGTCGATTCGAGATCGGTCGCCTCCGGCAGCAGGATGTCGGCCATGTGGTTGGTTTCGTCGTGCGTGTAGGCCACGCAGACCGTGTAGGGGAAGGCGGCCATCATCGCCGCCACCTTGCGCGTGTCCCAGAACGAGATCGCCGGGTTGGTGCGGTAGGCGAACCACAACTCGGGCCGGCTCGTCTCCGGCCACGCTTCCGGCTGCTGGTCGCTGAACATCCAGGCCAGGTGCGTCGGCCCGAGCGATTCGCTCCAGGCCCCAGAGTTGCCCGACAGCGGCACCAGCTTGCGATGCGCGTTGCGGCCGGTGGGCTTGCTGACCCAGCTGTCCTTGCCGGTCGGGTTCATGTTGGTCTTCATGAACCCATCCACGCCTGGTGCGGCGCTCTTGTGCCGGTTGTCGTGCGGCTTGTTCAAGCGGATCGTCGTGCCGAGCGTGCCGCCCGGCACTTCGAGCGCGCCGACCAGCACCGCCAGCACAGTGCGCGCCCATACGCATTCGAACGCGCCCCAGCCGTTGTTGACCGTCTTGCCGAGCGTGACCGCAACCGGCCGCAACGGCAGCTCCTGACCGTCGATGTCGATCGTCTCACCGATGCAGGCATGGTCCAGATATTCGCCGGCGATGCGACGGATTGTCGACGCCGGCACTTCGCAGATCCCCTGCGCCCACTCGGGCGTGTACTGGCGGATGTGTTCGGCGAGCTTGGCGAAGGCGGTACCGGCTTCGACGTTCTCGTGCACGAAACGCTGCTGGTCAACGCCAAGTTCAACCGCGTGTTCGACGCGCGCGCGGCCGTCGAGCAGTGGCTCGGTATCCGCAGTGTCGAACGGCACCGCAGCGTCGCGCCGCATGTCCCACAGCAGCGGCTTGCCGCTGTCGGCATCGCGCAGATAGAAGCCATTGGGGCCGACCAGGTAGGGCGACGAGGTCACATCGCGCAGGAATTCCAGATCGAGCCGTTCTCTCGGCTGCTCGTGCAGCAGCACGTGGATCAGCGCAAACATCAGCGCCGCATCGGTCTTCGGTTTGATCGGGATCCACTCGGCCGAGGTCGCCGCGGTCACCGAAAGATGCGGCTCGATCTGCACCCTTTTCGCGCCGCGTACGCGGGCATCGGCATGGCGCGTCACCGCGCAGGGGCCGCCGGTGACTTCGTTGTTGTTGCCGAGCGAGATGTTGAAGCGCGTCAGCGTCATGTCGGCCGACACGGTGAAGGCGCGGTGCCAGAACTCGCCGAACAGATGCTCGGAGTGCACGCATTTCACACCCTGCCCCGAGCCGAAGCTGTAGTCGACCGGACCCCATGCGGAGAGAAACGCGGGGAAGCTGCCCATGTAGTTGGCCGGCGTGCCGCCGTGGCCGAAAGTCGCCGCGACGCGCGGAAAACCCTGCGCATCGATCAATCCGCGGTCGCGGATTTCCTTGAGCTTGGCGGCAATCGTGTCGAGCGCCTCGTCCCACGAGATCGGCACCCAGCCCGGGTCCTCGTCGATGCCTTTCTTCGGGTTGGTGCGCTTCATCGGCGTGAGGATGCGCGCCGGGTGATAGGTCTTCTGGATCAGCCCGTAGGCCTTCACGCAGGGCCGCCCATCGGAAGGATGCAGGCCGATGCCGTCGAAATTCGGCCCGATGCCGGTGGCCACGCCGTCGGTGACCCGCACCGAAAGCAGATCGGGGCCGGCCACACAGTTGTAGCAATAGGTCGGCACATCGCGGCTTGCCGTGCGCGGTGCCTGGCTGACGACAGTGCTCATGCAGACCTCGACCGATGAAAGGATCGTCCGGATGCTGTGCTCAGGCCGGCTGCGGCACCACCGCCGTGGCCTCGAGCTCGATGACTGCCGGCCGATCGATCAGGTCGGCAACGAAGACCAGGGTCATCGCCGGGTAGTGCTGGCCCATGTGCCGGCGCCAGACTTCGCCGAGTTTTTCGCGCCCCGCAAGATAGGAACCCCGGTCGCAGCAGTAGGCGGTCATGCGGCAGATGTGCTCGGGACGGCCGCCGGCCTGCGCCAGCACCTCGATCACGTTGGCCAGTGCCTGCTCGAACTGCGCGACGAAATCGGTCCCTTCGAATTTCTGCTCCGCGTTCCAACCAATCTGCCCGGCAACAAAGACGAGGCGGCCGGCATCGACGGCGATGCCATTCGAATAGCCGATGGGCGGCGGCCAGTCGGGCGGCTGCAAGATTTTCTGAGCCATGGCTAGCCGTCCATACGCGGCGGATCGGGATCGTGTGCCCAGTCCTTCTCGGGCTTCGGCACTTTGGCCATCCACGCGCGCACCAGCTCGACGTGTTCGCGCTCCTCTTCCTGCAGTTCGAGTGCCGCCTTGCGCACCGCCTCGTCGGGGGTGCTCTGGGCCAGCGTGGCGAAGAAGCGCTCGGCGCGCTGCTCGGCGGCAAGGGCCAGCTGTAGCGCGTGCCAGGGCCGCATCAGGTAGTGCACCTCGTCGATCGGCACCGACTCGGCGGCTTCGAAGCCTTCCCAGGATGGTGCAACGGCACCGGCCGGCGGCTCCTTCCATCCCATCTGCTCCAGGATCTGCGTGCCGTGCTTGCCCTCGATCACCGCCATCTTGCGGAACAGCTCGGCGACCTCGCGGTTATTGTGCATGTCCATCGCATCGGCGAGGTCGGAGTAGCGCTGCGCCGCCTCCACCTCCATCGCATACGCCTGGGCCATGAATTCGTCGATCGTGTTTGGCGTATTCAGGTTCATACCTGGAACTCCCTTTCAAGGTCAGCCACGCTCTTCGGCGTGCGGTCAGTATTCAGCGCGTAACAGGGCCGATCGCCGGCATACAGCACGCCGATGTTCAGCCCGTCGTCTGCCATTACCCGGCGCGCGGCCTGCACCGGATCGTTGGTCAACGCCACCGCCGCCGGCCGCACCACCGATTTCCATTCCTTCTGCTCGGGCCGGAAAGTGACACAGGGGCTGAGGATTTCGACGAACGAAAAGCCCGGATGCTGGATCGCCTGCGCGATCATCGCCGCGGTGCCGTTGGGGTCGCCGGCGAAGGCGCGGGCGACGAAATTCGCACCTGCGGCCAGTGCCACCACCAGCGGATGAAAGACGCGGATCTTGGTGCCACCCGGCGCCAGCTTTGAGTCCCAGTCAGGTTCGGTGGTCGGCGACGGCTGGCCCTTGGTCATGCCGTAGACGTGGTTGTCCATCACGATGTAGGTGAGGTCGACATTGCGCCGGCAGGCATGCAGGAAATGGTTGCCGCCGATCGAATAGCCATCGCCGTCGCCGCCGGTGACCAGCACCGTCAGATCCGGGCGCGCGACCTTCAGCCCGGCGGCAGCGGCGAGCGCGCGGCCGTGCACGCCGTGAAAACCGTAGCAGCTCGTGTAGGCCGGAATGCGCGACGAGCAGCCGATGCCCGAGACCACGCCGACCTCGTGCGGTGGCTTGCCGATGATGGCCAGCGCCTTGGTGATTGCGCTGAGCACCGAGTAATCGCCGCAACCCGGGCACCAGACCGGCTTGACGGCCGATTTGAAGCTCGCGGCCGTCAGCTGTGCAGCCGTTGCGATGTCGTTCATGCCGCTTTCCTCCAGTCCGCCAGCGCCTTGTGCACCTCGCCGGGCCGCAGCGGCAGCGGCCCGGGCCGGTGATAGCTCGCCGGCTTCGCCGGCAGATCGAAGTGGCCGCGCAGGTAGCGATAGAACTGCGCGCCGTGGTTCTGCTCGACGACCATCACATGCCGCACGCCTTCCAGTACTTTGGCCAGCTTCTCCGGCTGCGCCGGCGCCAGCAGACGCATCGTGACCAGTCGCAGCTTGTGGCCGTCGGCCCGCGCGCGGGCGACCGCCTCGCGCACGGCCGCCGACGTCGAGCCGAAGGTGATCACTGCTGCGTCGCCGTCGCCGTCGACGTCGGCCCAGGCGTCGCCGTAGTCGTGTTGCAGCAGCTTGCGTTCGCGCTTGTCGAGCTGCAGCTGGTGGTCGCGCGAATTACTGCTCGGCACCGCGGCCTCCGTGTGTTCCAGTCCGTCAGCCGTGTAGGTGACGCCCGGTGTGCCGGGGACCGCCATCGGCGAGATGCCCGATTCGGTGTTGCGATAGCGCTTGTAGTCGGGCGCATTCGCCTTCGCCTTGAGACGCTGCGCGCGCAGCCCGCTATCGGCCGGCGGGTCGATGATCGCCCGCGACTGGCCGAGGAACTGGTCCGACAGCACGATGGCTGGTGCCTGTAATGCCTCGGCCAGATGCACGGCCCACTGCGTCGTGGTCGCGCAGTCCCCGATCGAGGTTGGCGCCAGCACCAGGCGCGGCGCATCGCCGTGCAGGCCGCTGACCGCGAACGACAGGTCGCTCTGCTCGCTCTTGGCGGGGATGCCGGTCGAGG
>JBFINI010000253.1:0-5310 GCA_041611275.1 Burkholderiaceae bacterium | reverse complement strand
TTCGACACCATCGACGGGCTGCGCGGCTCGCAGCTGCGCCAGCCGCTGTTCGAATACTCGGGCGCCTGCACCGGCTGCGGCGAAACGCCGTACCTGAAGCTGCTGTCGCAGCTGTACGGCGACCGCCTGATGATCGCCAACGCCACCGGCTGCTCGTCGATCTACGGCGGCAACCTGCCGACCACGCCCTATGCAAAGAACGCCGACGGCCAGGGCCCGACCTGGGCCAACAGCCTGTTCGAGGACAACGCCGAATTCGGGTTGGGCATGCGGCTGGCGGTCGACGCGCAGCGTGAGCTGGCGCAGCATCTGGTGCGCGAACTGCGCGCCGAGATCGGCGAGGAACTCGCCGACGGGCTGCTCAATGCGCCGCAGGACAACGATGAGCAGATCAAGCAGCAGCGTGGCCGCGTCAAGCAGCTCAAGAGCATCCTGCCGGCGCTGCGTTTTCCCGAGGCGGGGCGGCTGCTGGCGGTGGCCGACAACCTGGTCGTGCGCAGCGTCTGGATCGTCGGCGGCGACGGCTGGGCCTACGACATCGGCTACGGCGGGCTCGATCACGTGCTCGCTTCGGGCAAGAACGTCAACATCCTCGTGCTCGACACCGAGGTGTATTCGAACACCGGCGGGCAGGCGTCGAAGTCCACACAGCGGGGAGCGGTGGCCAAGTTCGCCGCCGCCGGCAAGTCGATCGGCAAGAAGGATCTCGGCATGATCGCCATGGCCTACGGCAACGTCTACGTGGCGCAGGTGGCGATGGGCGCCAATCCGGTGCAGACGGTGCGCACCTTCCAGGAGGCGGCCAGCTGGCCCGGCCCATCGCTGATCATCGCCTACAGCCACTGCATTGCGCACGGCATCGACATGACCACCGGCATGAGCCACCAGCGCGATCTGGTCAAGAGCGGTTACCTGACCCTGTACCACTTCGATCCGCGCCTGGGCATGGGCGGCGCCGACCAGCCGCTGAAGCTCGATTCGCGCAAGCCGACGCTGCCGCTCGAGCAGGTGGCGATGAAGGAAGGCCGCTATGCGATGCTGGCGCAATCCGATCCGGTGCGCGCCAAGATGCTGATGAAGGCCGCGCAGAAGGACGCCGATGCGCGCTGGCAGTTCTACGAGCAGGTCGCCGGCGTGCACCGGGTGGTCACCGAGGAAGGGCAAGCGCCGGCCAGTGCCGAAACAAAGCCGGCAACGGCAGGCGGTGATGGCGATGAATCCGACAAACCGGCAGCGCGCGCCGAAGAGAAGACATCATGAGCGCCGCGCGGCCGATCCAATTTCGCTCGCTCCCCCGCGGGGAAGCGGGCGCGCACAGCCTGAGCAACTGTCGGCGGGCCGCCCCAGGGCAGTTGCGTGCCCCCGAGGGGGGCGGGCGCGAGGCGACCGGGGGCAAACACCTTGAGAGGTCAAAATGAGCGTCGATCTTCGTACCCGGTATCTCGGTCTCGAGCTGGCGCACCCGATCGTCGCCGCGGCCTCGCCGCTGACGGCCTCGATCGACAGCCTGAAGCGTCTGCAGGACGCCGGCGTGGCCGCGGTCGTGCTGCCGTCGCTGTTCGAGGAGCAGATCGAGCACGACGAAATGGCCACCCACAACCTGATGCTCTACGGGGCCGAGCTGTCGCCGGAGGCGCGCGGGTTCTTCCCGGAGATGCAGAACACCAGCACCGGGCCGGAGAAGTACCTCGAGCTGATCGGCGGGGCCAAGAAGGCGCTCAAGGTGCCGGTGATCGCCAGCCTGAACGGCTACACGCCCGGCGGCTGGACGAGTTTTGCGCGCAAGTTCCAGGAAGCCGGGGCCGATGCGATCGAGCTGAACATCTACTTCCTTGCCGCCAGCGTCGAGGACACCAGCGCCGAAGTCGAGCGCCGCTACATTGAACTGGTCGAATCAGTCACCGCCCAGGTCAGCATTCCGGTGGCGGTGAAGGTGGCGCCGTACTTCAGCGCGATGGCCCACATGGCCGCGCAGCTGGCACAGGCCGGCGCGGCGGGTCTGGTGCTGTTCAACCGCTTCCTGCAGCCCGACATCCTGCTCGAGGACCTTGAGGTGGCGCCGCGCCTGGTGCTGTCGACCTCCGACGAGCTGCGTCTGGCCCTGCGCTGGATCGCCATCCTGCGCGGCCGCGTCGATGCAAGCCTGGCGGCGACCGGCGGCGCACACACGCCGGAGGACGTGCTGAAGCTGCTGCTTGCCGGCGCCGACTGCGTGATGCTGGCCAGCAGCCTGCTCACCAAGGGGCCGGCCCATGTCGGCGCGCTGGTGCGCGGCGTGCAGGCCTGGATGACCGAGCGTGAGTACACGTCGGTGGCGCAGCTGAAAGGCTCGCTGTCGCAACAGGCCTGCCCTGATCCGGACGCCTTCGAGCGCGCCAACTACATGCGGGCGCTGAAGTCGTACACCAGCGAGTTCGCGTAGCCTTGCGGCGGCGCGTAACGCGGCGCGCTGCTCACGATAACCACCCAGAGGAGATTCACGATGGCCCTGTTGATCAATGACGACTGCACCGCCTGCGATGCCTGCAAGCCGGTGTGCCCGAACGAGGCGATCAGCGAAGGCAATCCGATCTATGTGATCGACCCGGTCAAGTGCACCGAATGCGTCGGCGCTCATGACGACCCGCAGTGCATCGATGTCTGTCCGGCCGACTGCATCGTCCCCGACCCGAACCACGCCGAGTCCAAGGACGACCTGATGGCCAAATACAAGAGCCTGCACGGCTGAGCCGGCCTCGTGCCGTGCTTTTGTCGCGCGGCCTCGATCATCTGTTCGGCACCGTTGAGCGCGATCAAGACCGCCGAAGCTGCAGACATTACGTTTGACATCGACACTGCAGATCGATCACGGAGGCGGCCGTGCTGAACCAGCCGATCAGAAGCATCATGAAACGGCGCAATTTCGTTACGGCGCCTCCGCATACCACCGTGCGCAAAGCGGCGGAGATGATGGCCCGGCGGCATGTGGGTGCAATCGTCGTCGTCGAGGACGATCATCTTGTCGGCATCTTCAGCGAGCGCGACGCCGTTCTTCGCGTCGTTGCGTGCGGTCTTGAGCCGGCGAAGACGAGGCTGGCCGAAGTGATGACCCCATCGCCGGTGAGCATTACGCCGGAACGGTCGTTCGGCCATGCGATGTCGATCATGCATCAGCGCGGCGTTCGTCATTTGCCGGTGGTCGACAACGGCAGGCCGGTCGGCATCGTCTCCTCGCGCAGCGCGCTCGACCCCGAGCTCGAGGAGTTCTCCTGCGAGGAGCGGCGCCGGCTGCGCTTCCATCACGGCTAGCGTCGATCACGGCCACAAGGGCGGTACGGTCTTGCGCTCGGCGGCGTCGACTGCCGCCTTTTTGCAATGTGCATTGTGACGGTGGCGCAGTGACGCGGGCACGCGACGCCGCGCGGCCAGCCGGTCGATGCCCTGCTGCGCAAGCCGCATTCCGTTGACGGCCATCAACAGGGAGCCCTTCGGGCACCTCTACGGTAGCGGGGAACGACAAAAGCAACTGGCACGGACCCCGTTACATCCGCCTCGAGAACTGCAATGATGAAAACAACAAGACCTGTGCCAGCCGCGCGCCATGATCTGCCGGCTGTTGGCCATTGACGCCGCTCGCCGCTTGTCGCTCCTGTCTACCGTCCTGATGCCTACGGAACGCCGCTGACGATGAACCCGTATGTCGTCTTCCTGCTGTACCTGGTCGCGATCCTCGGGTTCGTCGCCGTGATGCTGGCCGCGAACAAGTGGCTGGGCCCGAAGCCGGCGATGACGGCGACCAAGCTCGAGCCCTTCGAGTGCGGCGCCACGCCGGTCGATGCGCGCGGCCTGCACCGGGTGCCGGTGAAGTACTACGCGGTGGCGATCGTCTTCATCCTGTTCGATCTGGAGACTGTCTTCCTGATTCTATGGGTGCTCGGCGCGCAGCCGCTCGACGGTTTCATGCTGGCCACCTTTGGCATTTTCATGTTCCTGCTGATCCTGGTCCTGCTGTACGTGTACCGGATGCGGCTGCTCGAAGCGGTGACCGAATGAAGGACACGCGGCGCACGATCCCGATCCAGTCGCAGACGCAGAAATCGGCGGCGTTCGAGGTCATTTCCACCCGCAAGGACGAGCTGATCGGCTGGGCGCGCAAGTTCTCGCTGTTTCCGTATCCATTCGTCACCGCCTGCTGCGCGATGGAGTTCATGGCGGTGAGCTCGACGCCCTACGACACCGACCGCTTCGGCGCGGCGCTGCCGCGGTTCACGCCGCGGCAGTCGGACCTGCTGATGGTCGTCGGCACCGTCACCCACAAACAGGCGCCGGTGCTGCTGAAGGTCTGGGAGCAGATGTGCGAGCCGAAATGGGTGATCGCCTTCGGCGTGTGCGCGACCAGCGGCGGCTTCTACAACAACTACGCCGCGGTGCAGGGCATCGACCGCATCGTTCCGGTCGATGTCTACATCCCCGGCTGTCCGCCGCGGCCGGAGATGGTGATCGACGGAATCATGCAGCTGCAGGAGAAGATCGCCAACCAGCAGCACCTGATCGTCAACGAGCGGTTCTGAAGATGACTATCGCGATCTTCGACCGTATCTGCGAAGCGCTGGCACTGAGGCTCGGCGAGACGTCGGTGGCGCACGGCGTGCTGGTGCTCGAGATCGAGCCGCCGGCGCTGCTCGAGGTCGTCCGCGCATTGAAGGAGGACTTCCGCTTCGACATGTTCTCCGACGTGACCGCGGTCGACTGGCTGGGCCGGGCACCGCGCTTCGAGGTGGTCTGGCACTTCTACTCGACCGCGCATCGCCAGCGCGTGCGGGTGAAAACGCGCGTGGCCGAAGCCGATCCGACCGTCGATACGCTGACCGCAATGTACGGCTCGGCGCACTTCATGGAGCGCGAATGCCACGAGATGTACGGCATCGTCTTTCGCGGCAACGCGGATCTCAGGCCGATCTTGCTGTACGAGGGATTCAAGGGCCATCCGCTGCGCAAGGACTATCCGAAGGAGCTCGAGCAGCCGCTGGTGCCCTATCGCGAGGGATTCGAAATGAATCCCGAAGAGCAGTGAGGCGGCGGTGGATCTGAAGATTCCGAACCCCGTCCGCCCGGCCTTCGACCGGCCGTCGCGACCCGATACGACGATCGTCAACATCGGCCCGTCGCATCCGGCCACGCACGGCACGATCCAGATCATCGCCGAGCTCGATGGCGAGCGCGTGCTGCGCGCCGACGTGCATGCGGGCTACCTGCACCGCGGCTTCGAGAAGGAGTGCGAGGCGCACACCTGGCACAACCTGATCCCGTATGTCGACCGGCTGAACTACG
>JBFINI010000252.1:0-5325 GCA_041611275.1 Burkholderiaceae bacterium | reverse complement strand
GGGGCGCGACCAGCGCGCCCACGCCGCGTCGAGCCGCCCGGAGATAAGCGCGGCGACCGCGAACGCGAACGCGACCGAGAACCCGACGTAGCCCATGTACAGCAGCGGCGGGTGGATCACCATGCCCGGATCCTGCAGCAGCGGGTTCAGATCGCGCCCTTCAGCGGCAGCCGGGAACAGCCGATCGAACGGATCGGACGTGGTCAGCATGAACAGGATGAAGCCCACCGCGACCAGGCCCATCACGCCGAGCACGCGCGCGATCATTTCCTGTGGCAGGTGGCGCGAGAACGTTGCCACCGCCAGCCCCCAGCCGGAGAGCATCAGCATCCACAGCAGCAGGGAGCCTTCGTGCGAGCCCCAGGAAGCCGCGATCTTGTACGGCAGCGGCAGCAGCGTGTTGCCGTTCTGCGCCACGTTGACCACCGAGAAGTCGTCGGAGACGAAGGAGAACACCAGGCACAGCCAGGCGAACAGCACGAAGACGAACTGCGCCTGCGCCGCCGGACGGGCCAGCGCCATCCACTCGGCCACGCCCTTGTGCGCGCCGATGATCGGCAGCGTGCCCTGCGCCAGCGCCAGCAGCAGCGCCAGGATCATTGCGAAATGACCGAGTTCAGGAATCATGAGCTTCGCCTTCGAGCCGGGTATTCGGGCTCATCGATGGTTTCGCGGTGCGCGCCAATCGCTTCCTTCTTGCCGGCACGCCTGGCGCACGAACGGCACCGCCCTGCTTACTTGTAACCAGCACTGGTCGCGTCACCGGCGGCCGCGGCTTGACCGGCCGGCATCTGCAGCGTCTTGCCGGCCTTCTGTGCCTGCTCGACCGCATGTGCGGCCTCCGGCGGCATGTAGTTCTCGTCATGCTTGGCCAGCACCTCGCTGGCGCGGAACACGCCGTCGGTGCCGAGCTTGCCCTGCGCGACCACACCTTTGCCCTCGCGAAAGAGGTTCGGCAGGATGCCCTGATAGACGACCGGAATCGTCTGCGCGGTGTCGGTGACCTTGAAGTTCACCCGCACGCCGTCGCGCTTGACGCTGCCTTCCTCGACCAGTCCGCCGATGCGGAAGGCGCGGTCGCGCGGCGCCTTCTGCGCCACCACGTCCGACGGCGAGAAAAAGAACACCAGGTTCTCGCGGAAGGCAGACAGGATCAGCGTCGCCGCGACGCCGAGCGCGGCCAGCCCGCCGACGATCAATGCCAGCCGCTTGTGGCGCGCTTTCATGCCAGCCTCCTTGCCGCCTGCTGCACCTGCCCCAGCGCACTGCGGCGGCGGTTACGCAGCGCCCAGATCTCGGCGGCGATGATCGCCAGCGTCACGCCGTATGAGCCCCAGACGAAGAAGCCGTAGCCTCCCATCGCCCAGAAATGTTCGAACGATTGCCACTGCATCCGTGTTTCCTCAGAGCTTGCCTTGTTCACGCGCATCGAGCACCCACTGCGCGCGCCGTTCGCGTTCGAGGATGATCGAGCGCAGCCGCGCCAGCACCGCCGCAATCGCATACATCCAGAACGCAAAAACCATCACCAGCATCGCGGTGAGCATGATCTCGGCCATCGACGAGCCACCCGGTTTGACGGAGGCGCCCTGGTGCAGCGTGTTCCACCATTTGACCGAGAAATAAATGATCGGCACGTTGATCACGCCGACCAGCGCCAGCACTGCGCCGGCCTTGTCGGCGCGGCGGGTGTCGTCGATCGCCGCCTGCAGCGCGATGAAACCGAGATACAGGAACAGCAGGATCAACGTGCTGGTCAGCCGCGCGTCCCAGACCCAGTACGCACCCCAGGTCGGCCGGCCCCACAGCGCGCCGGTCCACAGCGAAATGAAAGCCATCAAGGCGCCGGTTGGCGCAATGGCCTGCGCCATCATCGACGACAGCCGCGTATTGAAGGCCAGGCCAATGCCGGCCCAGAACGCCATCACCACGTAAAGGAACATCGCCATCCACGCCGCCGGCACGTGGATGAAGATGATCCGGTAGGAGTCGCCCTGCTGCGCGTCGGTCGGCGCCATGAAAAAACCCATGTACAGGCCGATCGCGGTCAGCACCGCGGCCAGCAGCGCGAATACCGGCACCAGCCGCCCGGCGAGCGGATAAAAGACGTTCGGCGCCGCATAGCGGAAGACGCTGAACCCGGGGCTGGCAGTGACGCTAGACATGTCAGTGGCGCCCGGCCGCCCGAAGCCACTGACAGCCCCCCTTGGGGGGCAGCGAGCGCAGCAAGCGTGGGTGATGTTTCATCGTGGCGGGCAGTGTAGGAACGAAAGGGCGGCGGGATTTGTCTTGCCGCAAGGACCGGTGGCTGGGACTATCCCGGGGGCGCCGCGCTTTGCGCCCCCGCAAACGACCATCAGACCACGATTATTCCAAAGAAATCCGCAGCGCCGCGCTGATTGCCCACGGCGCGAGTACGGTCGCACTAATGGATAGCGCGCCGAGCAGCAGCAACTGGCCGCGCGGGGCCAGGCCGCCGGCAATCGCCTCGACCGCACCGGCGCCAAAAATCAGTACCGGCACGTATAGCGGCAATACCAGCAGGGTGATCAGCACGCCGCCGCCACGCAGGCCGAGCGTCAACGCAGCACCCACCGCGCCGATCAGCGACAGCGCCGGGGTACCGAGCGCCAGGGAGACGACCAGCACCGCGATCGCATCGCCCGGCAGGTCGAACATCACGCCGAGCAGCACCGCCATCAGCGTGATCGGCAGGCCGGTGGTCAGCCAGTGCGCCAGCACCTTGGCCAGCACGATCACCGGCAGCGGCTCGCCCGACAGCAGCATCTGCTCGAGCGTGCCGTCGGCGTAGTCGCTGGCAAAGAGGCGATTCAGTGACAGGATCGAGGCCAGCAACGCCGCCACCCACACCACCCCCGGCGCGATCGTGCGCAGCGTGTTGATTTCCGGTCCGACACCAAGCGGCACCATCGTCACCACCACGATGAAGAACAGCAGCGTGTTGGCCACGTCGGCACGCTGGCGCGCCGCCAGCAGCAGGTCGCGGCGAACGACGGCGGCGAAGGTTCCGCTCAGCATCGTTAGCTCATGCCGGCAAAGCCGCCGGCTGCAGGTCGAGCCGCTGCACCCGGCCGGGCAGCGGCACCTCCTGGTGCGTGGTCAGCACGACGATGCCGCCGCGGTCGAGCTGCTCGCCAATCAATGTGGAAAGGGCGGCGACGCCGCGCACGTCGAGGGCGGTGAACGGCTCGTCAAGAATCCACAGCTTCGCTTCGCGGGCCAGGAACAGCCGCGCCAGCGCGATGCGGCGGCGCTGGCCCTGCGACAGGAAGCGCGCCTGGGCAGTCTCGAAGCCGGCCAGCCCGACTTCGCCGAGCGCGTGCCGCGCGCCGGCCGCTTCGGTCGGGTGGCCGGCGAGCGCGGCGGCGAAACGAACGTTTTCCAGCGCCGTGAGATCGTCCTTCACCCCGTTCAGGTGGCCGACATAGGACAGCAGCTGCCAGTAGTCCTCGCGCAGCTTGCGGATGTCGGCGCCGCCCCAGTGCACCTGGCCGACGGTCGGCGAAAGCAGTCCGCACAGGATGCGCAGCAGGCTCGTCTTGCCGGCGCCGTTTTCGCCGGCCACATGCAGGCACACGCCGGGCTCGACGCGCAGCGCGAGGCTGCTGAACAGCAGCCGTTCACCACGCGTGCATTCGAGGTCGATCGTTTCGAGCATTCGGCAGGATGTCAGTCACGGCTGCGGCGCAAGCGCTCGCGCCGGCAGCGGCGCGCAAGGGTAACAGGGCACACGGCAGCAGCAAAAAAAAGAGCCGCGCCAGTTGCGCGCGGCTCCGTCCTCTCCCTCGAAGAATCAGGACCTGTCGCTATCGCCGTCGATGTTCACCCCGCGGTCCGGTTGCCTTGGTTTTATGGCCATGTATAGACATAGGTGAGGCCGACGAAGGTCACGTTCTGCACCTGCTGCAGCGACAGCGTGGTGTTGTCGCTGAAGGTGAATGGCAGCCCGTTGTAGTCGTAGGCCCAGTCGTCGAACTTGACGCGCTGGTAGATGCCATCAAGCCGCATCGACGAGCGCTTGCTCAGCGCGTACTTGCCGAAGAGCCTGACCTCCGTGCGTTGGAACCGGATGTCGGGCAACCCGCCGGTGGCGGCCAGCAGCGCCGCATTGGCGCCGGCGGCGGTCACATCGAGCGACTGCGCGTAGACGCTCTTGTCGTTGAGGTACGACACATTGCCGCCCAGGTCGATCTTCTCGCCGGCCTTGCCGGCCACGCCGAGACCGAACGCAGTGCTGGTGTTGTCGTAGCCAATCACATAGCCGCCCGGACGCGCCTGATCGAGGCTCTGCTTGCTGCGCGAGGCATAGCCGTTGACGCTCCATGCACTGGAGACGACGTAGTTGAAATCGGCGTTGTAGAAGTCCATGTCAGCGCGGCGCACGGCATAGGCGCTCGGTGCGCTGAACTTGTCGCGGCCGTCCTCGGCACTGAACTGCAGCGACAGCGCCTCGGTCGGCTGCCAGGTGGCGAGCAGCTTGATCTTGTCGCGACGGCGATCGGCCAGCGTCGGGCTGAAGATCGCCGTGCTGAAGAAGCCGGTAGCCGGATCGGCGACCGGGCTCACGCCGAGGCCGCTGTTCGGTCGAAGCCAGGTGGAGCCGTCGCGGTCGCTGGTGATGAAGCTGATCGCGCCGCTGAAGGTCTCGGTCATCCGGCGCCGCAGTTCGACGCGGAAGCTGGTCTCCTCGGTTTCGTAGCGCAGCGCGCTGATACCAGCCACCGCGCTGCTCGGCGTGAAGTCCTGCCGGTCGATGAGCTCGTAGTCGACGCCGACGGTGCCGCGATAGCTGCTCGACAGCTGGTACGAGCCTTCCAGCTTGCCGCGCGTGCGCTGGCGCGAGTAGTTGCGGTTGGTGTAACTCGACGTGCCCTCGACGTTGTAGAGCGCCAGCGGCGTCTTGTCGTCCTTGTCTTCATAGCGCACTTCGGCGATCACCGACAGCTTCGGCAACGGCCGCGCGCTGATGCCGACCTGGGCCAGCGTGGTGTTCACCTTTCCGTCGAGGCTGAAGACGCCGGCCGGCGCGCCCGCCAGGCCGGTGCCGACGAAGTCCTGGTCCTGCGTGGCGCGCGAATACGCCAGCTTGAAATTGGCGCGCATCGTCGGTGTCAGCGCGTAGTTGCCGGCGATATCGAAGTGGTGCGCAGCGTTGTCCGGCGGCAAGGCCACCGGCTGGTTCAGGATGCCCTGCAGGCCGGCACTGAGCGGCAACAGGTTGCCGAGCGAACCATTGAGGCTGCCGGGCACGACTGGCCGCAGCGCGCCGTTCGAGTTGTTGTAGAACGAGCCGTAATAGCCGCC
>JBFINI010000251.1:0-5329 GCA_041611275.1 Burkholderiaceae bacterium | reverse complement strand
CGCGACGCGTGCTGCGTTGGGGCCAGGGTCGGCGCCGACAGCGTGCAGGCGGCGAGCAGGCGATCGACGTCCACATGGGCAGTTACCGTATCGGCAAGCTGCTCGATGCGCTCGTGCGCCTGCGCGGCTTCGGTCGCCGGCATCAGCCCGAGATGGCGCTCTTCGATCGTCAGGCTGGCGTCCTCCTGCAGCGCGCCGAGCACCGGCACATCGGTGTAGTGCTCGATCACCGCGCGCAGCTTGGATTCGTGCCGGGCGCCGCCAATACGGTTGAGGATCACGCCGGCGATGCGTACCGAGCGGTCGAAAGCCTGGTAACCGAGGATCAGTGGCGCGACGCCGCGCGTCATGCCGCGCGCATCGAGGACCAGCACGACCGGCAGCCCGAGCAGCGTGGCCAGCGCCGCGTTGCTGTTGCTGCCGTCGAGCGACAGACCGTCATAAAGCCCCTTGTTGCCCTCGACGACGACGGCATCCGCTCCGCCGCGCGCGGCATCAAACGCCGAGCGCACTTCGGCGGGCGTCGACAGATAAAGGTCGAGGTTGTAACAGTCGCGCGCCGCGGCCATCGTCAGCCACAGCGGATCGATGTAATCGGGCCCCTTCTTGTACGGCTGCACCACGAGCCGGCGCCGGCGCAACGCCGCCGTCAATCCGATCGAGACCGTGGTCTTGCCGGAGGACTTGTGCGCGGCTGAGATGAGCAGTCCGTGCATCGGTTAGCTGCCCGGCGCGCCCGGCGCCGCCGGCTCGTCGGCCGGAAGGACGTCGAGCACCTGCACGCCGATGAGCGTGATGAGATAGGCAGCAGCCACCCCGCCGATGCCGAGCAGCACTTCGGGCAGGCTTGGCGCATAGGCGGCGATCTCGCCGTCGCGAAAACTGCTGCTGACCTCGAAACCGGGAAAGATCTCGAGCGGAAACGCCTGGCCGCCGATGATGAACACGTACAGCTGCGCGAAGGCACCGGCCAGCACCAGCGCCGCCGCACCGAGCACGGCGCGCGGTGAGCTGCCAGCCGGCCGCCACAGCAGCAGCATCGGCACGACGGTGCCGGCCAGCACATAGCCAGCCCAGAACAGCAGCGGATAAACGCCACCGTCGAGCAGGATGAAGCGCTCGAAGTCCACCTGCCGGGCGAAATACAGATTGGTCAGGTGATAGCTGACGGTCAGGTACAGCACCAGGGCGACGAAGATGCCGAGCAGGTTCTTCATCCGCCGCAGCAGCTCGGGCGGCACCTGTCCACCCTGCCACGCGTTGAGCCCCGCCTGTGCCAGCAGGAACACCGCCAGACCCCAGGACAGTGACATGGCGATGAACAGCGGCGCCAGCACCGCGGTGGCGTAAGCCTGCCGCGCCACCAGGAAGGCGAAGATGGTGCCGGTACCGGTGGTCAGCACGAAGCGCCAGATCAGTGCCGCCACGCCGGCCGCCTTGGCGTAGCGGTTCAGGCGTTTCTCCATCAGTGTCCACAGGTACAGCGCAACGACGGCGAACATGCCCGTGTACAGGAACACGTTCCACGCGAACACGGACTTGAAGTTGTAGTGGGTGGCGGCGACCACCAGTCGCTCGGGTCGCCCCAGGTCGAGCATCAGCACCATCAGGCCGCCAGCAAGCATGGCGATCGACAGCAGCCCGGATAGCCGCGCATGCGGCTTGTAGGCGCTCTGGCCGAACACGCTGCCGACGGAAGCCACATTCAGCACGCCCGAGGCGGCGACGATCAGGAAGATCGCGAACACGTGCGGCATCCCCCAGACGACCTCGTTGGCCATGCCGGTGATGATGTGGCCTTCGTGCTCCATCATCCAGGCCGCGCCAAGACCGACCACCAGCCCCAGCGCGCCGAACGCGGCGAGCCACCAGAAGCGGCGCTCCTGGATCGCGGGTCGCGCGAGCACCGCCGCCATCACAGGCCTCCGTAGCGCACGCCGGTATTTAACCGCAGGTCGGCGCGCAACTGGGTCGTGCGGATCTCGGCCAGGCGGCGCGAAATTTCCGAATTCGGATCGTTCAGGTCGCCGAAGACGATCGCCTGGGTCGGGCAGGCCTCAGCGCAAGCAGTCGTGCCGTCGCCGCGATCGACCTTGTGCACGCATAGCGTGCAGGACTCGACACAGCCCTTGCCGCGCGGCACTTCGGGCTTTTGCTGCGTCAGCGGTTCGTGCACGAAGCTGCGCGCCTTGTAGGGGCAGGCCATCATGCAGTAGCGGCAGCCGATGCAGGTGTGCTTGTCGACCAGCACAATGCCGTCGGCGCGCTTGAACGACGCGCCGGTCGGGCAGACATCGACACACGGCGGATCGGCGCAGTGCTGGCACATCACCGGTGCATTGAGCTTGCGGCCGGTTGCGCGCTCCTTCAGCTCCACCTTGCGGATCCACTGCACGTCGACCGGCCGCATGCCGCCTTCGAGCCCGTTTTCCCGATTGCAGGCCAGCACGCATTCGTTGCAGCCGTCCTGGCAGCGATTGACATCGATCAGCAGGCCCCAGCGCACCCTGCTGCTGACCGGCTCGCCCGGTTGTGCCTTGCCCTGCGCGACCTCCACGAGGCGGATGCCCGGCGCGATCGCCACACCGGCCAGTGCTGCGGCGGCCCCGGCGAGCAGCGTGCGGCGCGACAGCGTCTTCTCTCTTTTCGCCTGCTCGCTCTTCATGGCCGTTTCTCGCTCAGCGCAGCGCCGGCAGCCCCCGGCTTGCCCTGATGGCAGTCGAAGCAGTCCAGTTTCACGCCGACATAGTCGTGGCACGACTGGCAGAACGCATCGGGGCTGCCGATCGCCGCGCCGGTCTTGCGGCTGGCATGGCATTCGAGGCAGCGCGTCAGCGCCTGATCACCGCCACGCACGCCCTGCTGCACGGTCTTGTCGCGCCGGTGCTTGAGCATGTCCATGTGCGTGCGGCGCATCACCTCCGGCGGCGCGACACACTGCGTGCTCTTATCGACCTCGATCGTCGGCAGCGGTACGCGCGAGCCTTGCGCCTGCGCAGCGAGTGCGAGTCCGCCCAGCATCGTCAGCAACGCCAGCCGCCGCCACATGCCGCGCATGAGTGCGCTACTCCCCCAGCCCCATCTGGATGTAGCCGGTCGGGCACACGTCGGCGCAGATGTGACAGCCGACGCAGCGGTCATAGTCCGTGTAGACATAGCGGCCGGTGGTCGCCTCCTTCTTCGGCACCTTCTTCACAGCGAGCTGCGGACAATAGACGACGCAGTTGTCGCACTCGAAGCACTGGCCGCAGCTCATGCAGCGTTTGGCTTCGGCGATTGCCTGCTGCTCGCCCAGCGCGTCGAGGCGCTCCTCGAAGTTGCCGAGCGCCGTCTCGCGGGTCAGCGTGATGAATTTGCGCCTGTTGCGCGCGGCGAAGCCGAAGTGGCCGAGAAACAGCGCACCATGCGGAATCACGTAGCGGTCGGAGCGGTTGTCGTAGTTGTGAATCGCCCCCGGGCTCTTGTCGGTGCCGTGCAGCGGCTCCCTGATGCCCTCGACCTTGACGCCCTTCTCCATGAACTTGCGCATCAGGTCGAAGGAGTGAACGTCGATCTTCGGCCGCTTCTCCAGTTCCTCGCCAGCCAGGAACCGGTCGATACCCTCTGCGGCGATTGCACCTTGGCCGATCGCCGTGGTCAGCAGATGCGGCCGCAGGATGTCGCCGCCGGCGAACACGCCCGGCTTGCCCGCCACCTGGTAGTTGCGGTCGGAGGCGACCGCACCCTTGCCGTTGTTGAACTCCTCGAGGCCGGTGAAGTCCACTGCCTGGCCGATGGCCGAGACGATCAGATCGGCCTCGATGTCGCGTTCGGTGCCTTCCTTGACCTTGATCTCCAACCGCGGGCCAATCATCTTCGCCTCGCACTCGGCAAGCCGCAGCGCGGTTGCGCGGCCGTCGGCGCCGCGCACCAGGCCCACCGGCACCAGGCTGCCCTGGATGTCGATGCCCTCGGCCTGCGCCTGTTCGACTTCATGCTTGTTGGCCATCATCTTGTCGACCGGAAACACGGTGGTCAGCGTGACCTCGGCCCCCTGCTTGACCGAGATCTCGGCGACGTCGTGCGCCATGTGCCCGGCGATCGCACCTTCGAAGTCGGTCGGCTTGGCGTGCTCGATGTGACCAAGCCGCCGGGCCACCGTGGCCACGTCGATCGACGTGTCGCCGCCGCCAACCACCACCACGCGCTTGCCGACATGGCGCAGCCGCCCGTCGTTGAAGGCGCGCAGGAATGACGTCGCGGTGACGACATTCGACGCCTCGCCATCTTCGATCGGCAGCGCGCGACCCGCCTGTGCGCCCATGCCGAGAAACAGCGCGTCGAATTCCTTGCGCAGCTCTTCGAGCGTGACGTCGGTGCCGACGCGGCACTTCAGCCGCACCTTGACGCCCAGATCGAGGATGCGCTGGATTTCCGCATCGAGGACTTCGCGCGGCGTGCGGAAGCCCGGAATGCCATAGCGCATCATGCCCCCGAGGTGCTCGCGCTCGTCGAAGATTGTCACCTCATGGCCCTTCAGCGCCAGCTGATAGGCGCACGACAGGCTGGCCGGGCCGCCACCGATCACCGCCACTTTCTTGCCGCTGATCTTCTCCGGCGCGTTGAACTTCAGCCCGTTGCTGTTGGCCCACTCGCCGAGGAAGTGCTCGACCGAGTTGATGCCGACATGGTCCTCGACTTCGTTGCGGTTGCAGCCGGTTTCGCACGGCGCCGGGCACACGCGGCCCATGATCGACGGAAACGGATTGGCCTCGGTCAGCCGGCGCCACGCGTATTCCTGCCAGGGCATCGTCGGCTTGCCGTCGGCGCCAGTCGGCGGCTTCTCGATGCCGCGCACGATGTTCAGATAGCCGCGGATGTCCTCGCCCGACGGGCAGCTGCCCTGGCAAGGGGGCGTGGACTGGATGTAGGTCGGGCACTTGTGCGAGTGGTCGGCGCTGAAGATCTTCTGGTGCAGATCCTTCCACTGGTAATCGCCGTCCTTGAACTTGCGGAAGGTCAGCGGCCGCGCCGGTGTGTCTGGAACTGAGGACATGAAGTTCTCCAGCGATTCGAAGATGTCAATCCGGAATTCAGTGCTCGGCGCCGTCCAGGCGGATCGCCGTGCTGACCAGCTGGTGCACGCCGCCGACCATGTTCATCTTGAAGCCGTAGTAAGGCAGCACCTTGGTGAACTGCGCCTTGCAGATCGCGCAGATGGTGGCCATGAAGTTCACGCCGCGGCCGTCGGCCACCGCGCGCAGCGCTTCCATGCGCGGCAGCGCGCCTTTCACGCGCAGATCGAGCACTTCGTCAGTCAGGATGCCGCCGCCACCACCGCAGCAGAAGG
>JBFINI010000250.1:0-5352 GCA_041611275.1 Burkholderiaceae bacterium | reverse complement strand
GACGCTCGGCCTGCTGCCCGAGGTCGAGAACATCCTCGACTTTGGTGCCGGCGTCGGCAGTTCGGTCGAGCATGTGCGGCGCTATTTCCCGCAGGCCAGCCTGACCGGTGTGGATGTCTCAATCGAGTCACTGCGCGTTACCGCGCAGCGTTTCCCCGGCCAGGCCGCTCTTGTGGCCTTCGACGGCCGACGCTTGCCGTTCGCCGACGTCAGCTTCGACTGCGTATTCTCCGCCTGCGTATTCCACCATATCGAGCCGGCACTGCACGTCGAACTGCTTGCCGAACTGCGCCGGGTACTGCGGCCGGGCGGTGTAATCGCGATCTTCGAACACAACCCTCTGAACCCGCTTACCGTCCGCGCTGTGCGTACCTGCCCCTTCGACGAGAACGCCATTCTGCTGCGCGCCGGGGTGCTGCGTAGCAGGCTGGCAGCGGCAGGATTCCTGCATAGCGCCATCCGCTACCGGATCTTCTTCCCCCACGCGCTGCGCGGCCTGCGTCCGCTCGAGCGCGGGCTTACCTGGCTGCCGCTCGGGGCACAGTACTACGCCTACGACGTTCGATGAACGTGCCCGAGCGCATCCACGTCCAGTTCTCCCGCTTCATTACCGTCGGCGTTTTCAACACGGCGCTGGGGCTGGCCGTCATCTTCGCCGCCAAAGCCCTGCTCGACTGGGGCGACCTGTCGGCAAATGCCACCGGCTACGCCGTCGGCCTGCTGGCCAGTTTCGTGCTGAATCGCCACTGGACCTTTCGAGATCGCGGTGACGCCGGCGTGGCGCTGCTGCGTTTTGTCGTTGCCTTCGCCGTTGCTTACAGCGCCAACCTGGCCACCGTGTTCGGATTGCGCGATCTGGTCGGCGTCAACGCCTACCTGGCCCAGGCCGCCGGAATCGTCCCGTATACGGCGCTGGTCTTCCTCGCCAGCCGGCGATTCGTCTTTCGTGAACAGCGCCGCGCGAGCGCCGCTTCGCCAGTCGACAGGTCCGTCGGATGACCGTTCTCCGCAAGCGCTTCCTTGATCCTCGGCTTCTGCTGGCAGTGACGGTCGCACTGCTCGCCGTCGTCGCTTACCGCGGCATGGCAATTCTGCGCAGTGAACCGCTGCTGGCGCTGGCCAACAATTACGACATGATCCGCGTGCAGGCCTGCATCAAAGCCTATCCGGTCCGCCACCCGCAGATCCCACCGCAGGCCGGCAACGCCGACGCGCCGATCGATCGCTACCAGTTCCGCCACGACGTTGGCGCCTCCTGCTTTCCGACGACCGAAGTCCTATTTGCACGGATCGCACGACCGCTTTTCAAGGCCGAATCGAAGCGCACCGCCGACGGCAGCTTCTCCATTCGCTGGATCGGCTGGGTCAAGTTCATCACCTTCTTCGCCTTTGCTGCCGGCTTCTCGATCGCCTGGTGGCGGCAGGCAAAGCCGATGGCTGCGCTGGCCAACGCAGCCATCGCTGCCATTGTGCTGACCGACCCCGCCAATACCCTGTACCTGAGCGGCTTCTACGCTGAATTCGCGGTGTTGCTGTTCGTCTACGTCAGCCTGGCCGGTACCGCGTTTCTGCTCGGACGCGAACGCCCACCCGGCGCACTGGCGTGGCTGCTGCTGGCGTTGGCTGTCGCTGCGCTGGTGGGGACCAAAGTCCAGCACATTGGACTGGGGCTGATTCTGGCCGGACTCACCGCTTTACCGGCGCTGTTCGGCGCGAAGATCAGCAGGCGCGTGCTTTCGGCGCTGGCCGTCGGCGGCGCCGTGGGCCTGGCGGCGCAGGCCGTTGTTCTGCGCCATCCGGGCACCGACATCATGCGGTTGGCCAACCTCACCAGCACCGTGCTCACTACGCTGTTGCCGCTTTCCGCCGATCCGTATCGGACCGTGGAAAACCTCGGTATCCCACGGCGCTGCGGCGCCTACGTCGGCCTGAACTGGTACCTGCCGCCGGTGCGCGAAAACCCGGCTAACCATCCGTGTCGCGAGGTCGCCGACACTTCGTATGCGCGGCTGCTCGGCCTCGCGTTCAGTGAGCCGCGGCTGTTCGTCCGTTTCGTGGGCCGCAGCATCGCTTACATCCGACCGTGGATTCCGGCGACCTATCGCGGCGTTCCGCACCTAGGTGTTGTCGAGGGACAGCGGCGCGCACCGCTGCCTGGAGGCTGGTTCAGCTGGAGCCGGATCCTCGACCGCTTGCCGCTCTGGCTGATCTACGCGCTGGTCGTAGCGCCGAGCCTCCTTATGGCAGCTCTCCTCGCCTTGCGACGTACCAGCAATCCCGCGCTTGTCGTGCTGCTCACGAGCCTGGCGCTGCTGCCGTTTCCGATCATCGTGGCGGTCATCTTCGGCAACGGCTACGAGGACTCGGCCAAGCAGATGCACTTGGTATTTTCTCTGGTGCTCAGTTTCTGGATTCTGCTTGCGCTCCTGGCTGTCCGCGCAGTGGCTTCGCGCTTTCTGCAAGGCCGGCCTGCACGCACGCACGCGGGTGAAGCGCCGTGACCCGGCGCTCGGTCCCGGCTGGCCGTCTCGACTCGAACGCGGGTTGTGGGTTGGCTCAATCTGCAGCGACGGCGGGGCTATTCGGCGATGTCTGAGTCACCGACCCGCCAGGCACCTTCGGTGACGCCACGGCGCTGGCGCACGGCGCTGCTGATCGGGCTTGCCATCGTTGCTGCGGCTGCCATCTGGATCGCGCTGGCCCGCTCCGATCATGCCAACCGGCTGCTGCTCGCGCCGATGATTGGCGGACTCGACCTGTGCATGATCGAGCCGGTCAACCGGGCAGCCGAGCATGACGCCCACATGAAGCAGGACTGTCGTCGCACGGACGGCTCCGCTGCGGCGAGGGTCGACGCGACGTTGACCGACATCGGGCCACGATTCAGCGCCGACGACGGCCGCTACGAACTCGGGTACACGCTGAATGTTCCGCTGCTGCGCCTGCTGCGCCGGCAAGGAAATGACTGGCGCGTCGACCCTGAACTCGTTGCGCGTTTTGTTCGCACGATCGGCAACTCGGAGCGGTCGGTAGTGCTGTACCTTTTCGCAACGCACTTCAGCGTCGACGCACCGATCGAAGCCGAAATCGCCCGCGATGTCCGCAGCCTGGCGGTCATCCCGCGCGGGCCGCTGTCCATCGACACGTATCACGGCCTCGATGTCTATCCGTGGTCGGTGGCGACGACCGACAACGAAATTACCCGCCGCCGCCTGCAGGCGATCGACGCGGTGATCGAAGGAGTCTGCAGCCTGTCGTGGTGGCAACGGCGAAAGATCAAGGCCGTCACGCTGCTGGGCGAAGTGCACCACCTGTTCCCGGGCTTTGAGGCCGGCATGGGTTTCGCCTCGCCTTATCAAGTGTCCGACTACAGCCCGGTGTCAACGGAAGGCTTTCGTGCCTTTCTTGCCCAGCAGTTCAAGACGGTGCAGGCGCTCAACAGACAACTCGGCTCGCACTTCGCGGCGTTTACGGATATCGAGCCTCCCGGCAAGGACATCCGTCGCGAGCCGCTGAAACACTTCTGGGAACACATCGACTCGTTCGCCCACGGCATGCTGCCAATCAATGGCTGGGCACGCGCCAAAGGGGCCAGTCCAGCAGCCCCACCGTTGTCGATCCGCGTCTACGTCAACGGCAAGCTCGCGGGCCGTGTATCGGCGAGTCTCGGACGGCAGGACGTGCTGGCCGCGCATCCGGAATTCGGCACCGCCGACGTTGGCTGGCGCTTCGACCTGCCGTTCGTGCCGCTTGCCCATGGTGTGCACCGGATCGACGTCGTTGCCGAGACAACGGCGGGCACGCTGGTCAAGCTCGGAACGCGGCGCTTCGCCTTTGTCGATCGAGCGCAAAGCCCGGCCGAGCCGGTCGCTGCCGCCGAACTGCCGCCACTGGCCGCCGCCGATGCGAGCATCGTCGGAAGCGTCGATACGCCTGACGACCTGAGTTCGGTCTTCTTCAATCCGCTGGTGCCGCTGTGGCACGAGTTTCGCGAGCAGCAGGTCGCCCATTACCTGTCGTTCATCGCGCGCCGGCTGAAGGGGACTTGCCTGTCCGGCACCGACACCTATGTTCATCAGATCGCGCCGTTCACCAACCCGAGCTGGGATGCAACCAAGTACGCGGTCGGCGCGTCATTGCGTCCGATCGCCGGCCTGAATCTCGGCATCAGCCTGTACGGCGAGTCCGCCTACGGCGCATCGTTCCTCGACTGGTACAGCGGCCAACCCGGCCACCAGCGATACGGGGTCACGGAATTTCACCCGCTGCGCGGGATGGACGCCGCCGAACTCGGCCAGACTTTCGATCGCCACCGCGCGCACGGCGCGCGCTTCCTGACGTTCTTTGTCGACGGCCAACCGCGTCGTCCGGTCCCGAAGACACAGAGCGTGTTCGTTTACACGACGTTCAATCCTGATATCTCGGCGTTCGGGTCCGACCGGCTGTTCGCCTCGGTGCGCGCGTTGATGAACGATTAGCAACCGCACGCCAGACACGTAGCGCAGGACGGGCCAGCGCACAAGAGACCGGCGCTGCCTAGGCAAAGACTTCCGCGTCGGCCAACGCCGGTGCTGCGGCATCCTTCGCCGACACGACCGGCGCATCCGTACCCAGCGGCCAGTCAATGGCCAGCACGCGGTCGTCCCAGCGCACGGCGCGGTCATAGTCGGCGATCCAGTAATCGGACGATTTGTAGAGGAAGTCGGCCGCGTCGCTGAGGACGAGGAAGCCGTGGCCGAATCCCGGCGGGATCCACATCTGGCGCTTGTTCTCCGCGCTCAGTTCGGCGCCAACCCAACGACCGAAGTTCGGCGAAGAACGTCGCAGATCGACCGCCACGTCGAAGACAGCGCCGTTGACGACGCGCACCAGCTTCGCCTGCGGCCTGACGACCTGGTAGTGAATGCCGCGCAACACGTTGCGCACCGAGCGGGAGTGGTTGTCCTGCACGAAAGCGACGTCCAGCCCGATGGTCTCGCGAAAGACCTGCGCATTGAAGCTTTCCATGAAGAAGCCGCGCTCGTCGCCGAAGACTTTCGGCTCGAGGATGAGAACCTCCGGCAGCGCTGTCTTAATGGCCTTCAATCCCACCTACTCGGCCGATCCCGGCGGCACCGCTTCGCTGATCATGCGAATGAGGTAGCGACCATAGCCGTTCTTGCCCAGCGGCTCGGCGATGCGCCGGACATCCGCGGCACTGATCCAGCCGGCACGGAAGGCAATTTCCTCCGGGCAGGCGATCTTCAGACCCTGTCGCTGCTCGATCGTCTCAATGAACACGGCTGCCTGCAGCAGCGATTCGTGGGTGCCGGTGTCAAGCCAGGCCAGCCCGCGTCCCATGATCTCGACTTG
>JBFINI010000249.1:0-5363 GCA_041611275.1 Burkholderiaceae bacterium | reverse complement strand
CGGCCACACCGGCCGCCCGCAGGCGCTCGCGCAGCGTCTCGGCATCGGTTGCCGGCGCCGTCTCGGCGGGTTCGCTCTGTTCCGGCGCCATGAACACACCGTCGAAGGCGGAGGCCACCGCTTCAGTGACCGCATCGAAGCGCGCGCGCAGCGCATCGGCCGAGGCCAGCCCGACCATTTCGGCGATCACGGCGAGCGCCGCTTCCTCGGCCGGCAAGTGGTGCGTCTGCGCATCATCGACGTACTGCAACGCGTGCTCGAGCCGGCGCAGGAACACGTAGTGTTCGCCAAGTTGCGCGGCCCGGGCCGCAGGCACGATGCCGAGCTGTCCCAGCGTTTCGAGCGTCGGCAGCGTCGCCCGGTCGCGTAACCGCGCGTCGCGGCCGCCACGGATGATCTGAAAGGTCTGTGCGAGAAACTCGATTTCACGGATGCCGCCGCGGCCGAGCTTGACGTTGTCGTCGTGTTCGTCGACGCCGCCGACGCGACGCGCCGACTTGGCTCGCGTCTGCGCGCGGATCTGCGCGTGCAGGTCGCGCAGCGAAGCGATCGCGCCGAAATCGAGATACTTGCGAAAGACGAAAGGCCGCACCATCGCATCGAGCGCGTCGCACTGCTGCGCGAACGCCGATGCATCGGCGAACACCGGGGCCGAGATCACTCGAGCCTTCAGCCAGGCAAATCGCTCCCAGTCGCGGCCTTCGCGCAGCAGGTACTCCTCGAGCATCGCATTGGATACCGCCAGCGGGCCGGCATCGCCGTGCGGACGCAGGCGCATGTCGACGCGGAAGACGAAACCGTCAGCCGTTGCTTCCGACAGCGCGGCGATCAGGCGGCGGCCGAGTCGCTCGAAGAATTCGTGGTTCGACAGCGGCCGCGGCGCTGCGCCGAACTCGCCGTGCGCCCCGGTCGTGCCGTCCTCGTCATAGACGAAGATCAGATCGAGGTCGGAGGAAACGTTCAGCTCGCCGCCGCCGGCCTTGCCCATGGCCACCACCAGCAGATCCTGCGGCGTGCCGCCGGCGCTCTTCGGCACGCCGTGCCGCCGTGCCAGCGACGCGGCGTGCACACGCAGTGCCTGTTCGACGGCGAGCTCGGCCAGTGCCGTGACGGTGCCGACAGTCTCGGCCAGCGGGGCCACGCCGGCGATGTCACGCGCCGCCAGTGCCAGCAGCACGCGCCTGCGCAACCGGCGCAACTGCTGCGCCAGCGTCACCTCGCGGTCCTCGGACTGAACCGCGATCGAACGGTATTCAGCCGTCAGCCGCGACGCAGGCCAGGGCTCGGCCGCCAACGCACACAACCGCTCGAGACGCTGTGTCTCGCCGGCTTCGGCACCGAGTTCGGCGGCGAGCGCACGTCCGACGAAGCGAGACAGCCGCATCGCGCGCGCGCAGCCCTCGTGCAGGCGCTCGTCGGTCATCCGAATCCAGGGTGAAGCGTATTCACGCCCTTCGCGCCTTTCATGACTTGCCTCGCGGTCGACATACCGTGCATTCTACGAACGCCGCTCACCTGCGTATGCGCTGCAGCCCGCGCACAACGCTGATGTATGCTCGTTTCGCAGTTGTGCCGCCCGGGACGCCATGCCAACTTCACTCGCACCCACATCGATATCGCCGGTCCGCGTCGCTGCCGTGCAGATGGTGTCGAAACCGGACATCGCCGCCAACCTGCGCGATGCCGCCACGTTGATCGATCAGGCTTGCGCGCAGGGCGCGCGACTGGTCGCGCTGCCCGAGTATTTCTGCCTGATGGGTCGCGAGACTGACAAGGTTGCTGCACGCGAGGCCGACGGCCACGGACCGATTCAGGATTTCCTCGCCGCTGCAGCGGCACGCCACCGTATCTACCTGGTTGGCGGCACCGTGCCACTGGTCGCACCGCAGCCGGATCGGGTCAAGAACTCGGTGCTCGTCTACGGCCCCGACGGCGCGCGGGTGGCGCGCTACGACAAGATCCACCTGTTCGCTTTCGCCACCGGCGACGAATCGTATGACGAAGCCAGGACGATCACGCCCGGGCGCGAACTGCGCTCCTTCGAACTGGTCGCCGGCGATGCACCACGGCTGAAGGTCGGTCTGTCGGTGTGCTACGACCTGCGCTTTCCCGAGTTGTATCGCTCGCTCGGCCAGCCGGACCTGATCCTGGTGCCAGCCGCTTTCACCGCCACCACTGGCCGCGCGCACTGGCTGACGCTGCTGCGCGCGCGAGCGATCGAGAATCTCTGTTACGTGCTGGCACCCGCTCAAGGCGGCCGACACGAAAACGGCCGCGCCACTTTTGGGCATAGTGTGCTGTTCGATCCCTGGGGCGAAACACTCGACCAGCGCGACGAAGGCCCCGGCGTGGTGATTGGGGATGTGGACCCGGCGCGCATCGCGCAGGTGCGCGCCAGCCTGCCGGCGCTGACGCACCGCGTGTTCGCCTGAACGAAGATCACGACGAAGCACGCGTCGCAGCTTGCACTGCGAGGGGACCATGATCATCACACATCCACTGCTGCGCGATCTGCCCGAATCGATTGGCGCGCTCGGCGATCTGATCCTCGACCTGCGCTGGAGCTGGCACCACGGTGCCGATGCGCTGTGGGCGATGCTCGACGAAGATCTGTGGCAACGCACGCGCAACCCGTGGCTGGTGCTGCAGAACGTCTCCCTGCGCCGTCTGCAGTCACTGGCCGTCGATGGTCGCTTTGTCAACGAGCTGCAGCGGGTGCTGCGCAAGCGGCACGAGTATCTGAACGCGCACACCCAATGGGAAAAGGTCTGCCCGACGGGCTTCAAGGGGCCGATCGCCTACTTCAGTATGGAGTTCGGGGTCACCGAAACCCTGCCGATCTATTCGGGCGGACTCGGCGTGCTCGCCGGCGATCACTTGAAGACCGCCAGCGACCTCGGCGTGCCGATCATCGGCATCGGACTGCTTTATCAGGAAGGCTATTTCCGCCAGATGGTTGATGCGCACGGTCGGCAGATCGAGCTTTACCCGGCCAATCTGCCGCACACGCTGCCCATCAGTGCAGTGCGCGACAGCGAGGGCGGACGCGTGATCGTTCCGGTCGATCTGCCGGGCCGCACATTGCGGCTGGTGGTATGGAAGGCGCAGGTCGGCCGCGTGCCGCTTTATCTGCTCGATTCAAACGATCCGCTGAACAGCCCCGCCGACCGCGGCATCACCGGCCAACTGTACGGCGGCGGCAAGGAAAACCGGCTGACGCAGGAGATCGCGCTTGGCATCGGCGGCTGGCGACTGCTCGAACTGCTTGGACAGCGGCCTGCGGTGTGTCACCTGAACGAAGGCCACGCGGCGCTGGTCACGCTTGAGCGGGCGCGGGCATTCATGCGCGCGCACAAGGTCGGCTTCTGGGCCGCCCTTTGGGCTACACGCGGCGGCAACGTTTTCACGACGCACACGCCGGTGGCGGCGGCGTTCGACACCTTCCCGATCGAGTTGCTGGCCCAGTACGGCCGCGACTACGCCGTCGAGCTCGGCTTGCCGGCCGAGCACTTGCTCGCGCTCGGCCGCCAGCACCCCGATTCAGACGAGCCGTTCAACATGGCGTTTCTCGCGGCGCGCACCTGCGCGCGCATCAATGGCGTGAGCCAGTTGCACGGCGAAGTCAGCCGGCGCATCTTCCAGGGTCTGTTCCCGCGCTGGCCGCGGCGCGAGGTGCCGATCGGCCACGTCACCAATGGGGTGCACATGCCGTCGTGGGATTCGGCGCATGCCGATCAGCTGTGGACAGCGGCCTGCGGCAAGGCACGCTGGCTAGGCGAAACGCAGGCCCTCGGCGAAGCGATGGCAACGCTGCCCGACGAGCGCCTATGGGACATGCGCGCCGCCGCACGCCACGACCTGGTGAACTATGCGCGGCGGCGGCTGCACAACCAACTCGCGCAGCGCGGCGCCGATAAGGAGACATTGGCTGGCGCCAGCGACGTGCTTGATCCGAATGTGCTGACGCTCGGCTTCGCGCGCCGCTTCACCGAGTACAAGCGGCCGAGTTTCCTGCTGCGCGATGCCGACCGTCTGGTGCGGTTGCTCAGCGATCCGGCGCGTCCGGTGCAGATCATCGTCGCCGGCAAGGCGCATCCGCACGATGAACTTGGCAAGGACTTCATCGCCCAGTGGACAGCGTTTTCGCGGCGCTTTGACGTCCGCACGCGGGCGGTGTTCCTCGAGGATTACGACATGGCGCTGGCCGCCTGGATGGTGCAGGGTGTGGACGTGTGGATCAACACGCCACGCCGGGCCTGGGAAGCCTGTGGCACCAGCGGCATGAAGGTGCTCGTCAATGGCGGACTGAATCTTTCGGAGCTCGACGGCTGGTGGGCCGAGGCCTACTCGCCGCAGGTCGGCTGGGGCGTCGACGGCGGCGCCGAGATCGGCGGCCCGCAGGACGACGAACGCGAAGCCGAACTGCTTCTTCGATTGCTCGAGCAGGAAGTGGTGCCTGAGTTCTATCGACGCGATCCGGCCGGGCTGCCGCGAGACTGGATCCGGCGGCTGCGCGCCAGCATGACGGAGCTGACACCGCGGTTTTCGACCAACCGCATGCTGCTGGAATACGCGCGCGACTACTATCTGCCGGCAGCCGCCGACTACGCAAAGCGCTGTGAAAACGGCGGCGCCGCGGCTCAATCGCTGTGGTACTGGGATCGGCAGATCCGCCATCGCTGGCACGCACTGCACACGGGCCACCTCGACGCGGTGCGCGAGGACGATGGCTGGAGCTTTTCGCTGCCGGTCTATCTCGGCGATCTGCCTGCGGAGGCGGTGGCCGCGCAGCTGTATGCCGATCCGACGGTTGATGAACCAAATCCGGTCACCGAGATGCAGCGTGCTGGCCCCGTGCCGGGCGCCGTCAACGGCGTGCTGTTCCGCGCCCGTATCCGCACAAGGCGCGCCGTCAAGGACTTCACGGCCCGGCTCGTGCCGCACCACCCCGAGGCCAAGGTACCGCTGGAGGCCAACCAGATTCACTGGGTCGAGCACTAGGACTCCGCGGCCGACCCGGCTGCAAGCGGGGTTGCATGTGCGCCGACCGTCCCCAGCTCTCATCGGGCGGCCGTCACGCGCGGCCTTGCGCCAGTAAACTCCGAGGTTCATCGCCCGCGCGCTTGACGGTGGGCGCTCCGCCAGTCTTCCGAATCCGATGAAACCTGCCGACGCTTCGATCGATCGCCTTGCCACCGCCCGCGCCCTGTTGCTCGAACCGTTCGGGCTCGACGAGCGCGCGCTGCAGCGGGCGCTGGGACTGATCTTCGAGCACGACGCCGATTTCGCCGACCTGTACTTTCAATACCTGCGCAGCGAATCGTTTGCGCTGGAAGAAGGAATCGTCAAGAGCGGCAGCTTCG
>JBFINI010000248.1:0-5367 GCA_041611275.1 Burkholderiaceae bacterium | reverse complement strand
GGGGCGTCGTAAGACAGGACGGCGCGCGCGGCGGCCGTCGTTGTCGCCGGCGCAACGGCCTGCATCGGCCCGGCACCGTTCGCCGTCTCGGAGACGGCCGGCGGTACGGCCGCGGCGTCGATGACGCGGCAAAGCGGGCAGAACTCGCAACCATGCTGATAATCGGTTTCCGGTTCGGTCGGCTGGCGCTGCACGCCGGCGGCGGTGCACACCTCGATGAAGCCGGCCTTTGGCTGCGCGTGCGCCAGCGGAACGAGCAGCGCCGCCAATTGCGAGACGATCAGTGCCAACACCCAGCCAAGGCGGTGCATCCGCGCCGCGCGACCAATGCGCGCGATCGGCGTCATGGCGTCGACGGCGCGCTTTGTGCTGCCAGCGCGTCGGAAAAGCAGAAATCCTCGGGCAGGCCGTGGGCGACGAAGGCGGGCTTGACCGCCTCGACCATCTGCACCGAGCCGCAGGCGTAGATGGCGCAGTCGGCCAGTTGCGGAAAGTCGGCGAGGATCGCTTCGTGCACGAGGCCAGTGCGGCCGCGCCAGTCATCGTCCGGCCCCGGTTCCGACAGCACGGGCACGTAGGTGAAATTTGCGTGCTCGCGCGCCCAGCGCTCGGGCAGCTCCGGCAGGTACAGGTCACGTCGCTTGCGCACGCCCCAGTACAGGTACAGCGGCCGTCTCACGCCCATCCGGAACGCCTGCTCGAGCAGGCTTTTGACCGGCGCGAAGCCGGTGGCGCCGGCGACGAAGATCAGCGGCCGCTCGCTCGGCTCGCGCAGCACGAACTCGCCGAGCGGGCCTTCGAACGACAGCTGCTCGCCGACGCGCATCGTTTCGAACACGCGGCCCGAGAAGCGGCCGCCGGGAATGCGGCGCACGTGCAGCGCGATCTTGCCTGTCGTCGCCGACGGCTCGGTGAACGAATAACTTCGCCGCGCTTCGTCCTCCAACAGGATATTGATGTACTGGCCTGCCTCGAAGGTGATCATGTGGCCGTCGTCCAGCGTCAGCTCGATGAGCATCACCTCGGGCGCCAGCGGCTGCAGGCGAGTGACGGTGGCGGCGTAAACGGGCAGCGGCTGCTCGCGCAGCGCCGCGCCTTCCTCGAACTCGACCTCGACGTCGGACAGCGCGCAGGCGCAGCACAGCAGCACCTCGCCGCGCGCACGCGCCTCGTCGGGCAGCGCCGATGGCTGATACGGCCCCGGATCGATTTCGCCGGCAAGCACGCTGGCGCGGCACACGCCGCAGCCGCCGGAGCGGCACTCGAACGCCATCGGCAACTGCGCGCGCAGCCCGGCGTCGAGCATTGTTTCGCCGGCGCGCACCGGCACGCTGCGATTGCCGGGATGCACGGTCATCGACCAGGCGCGCTGCGCGCCGCGCTTGACCGGCGGCAGCCACGGCAGCAATAAGAACAGCACGGTGGCGCCGCCGACCAGCCACCACAGCGTCGTCGCATGACCGAGGGTGACCAGCGGATACGGCGCCAGGTAGAACCAGTCCAGCGCCAGCGTGGCCTGGATACGCGTGAAGTCGGCCGCGCCCTGGCTCAGCGCCGGCTTGACGAGCGACAGCGCGAGCAGCATCACCACCATCGCGATGGCCAGCGGCCGCGGCGGGCTCGTGCGTGCGCGCGGCACGCGGTGCGTGTGGATCCACAGCGCCGCGAGCGCGGCCAGCGGGATGCCGATGTGCAGGAACGACAGCAACGAGAAGAGGCGGTCGCTGATCGCCTCGGGCAGCGTGAAGTTGCGCACCAGGGTGCCGCGGAAGACCGGCAGCGCGTCGAACCATTCGGCGGTGGTCACGACGACGTACTGCGCCAGCTGGTCCCATGGCAGCATGTAGCCGTTCACGCCGGAGACATAGATCAGCCACAGCACGATGACGCCGGTGACCCACGAGAAGGCGCGGAAGCTGCGGTAGCGGTCGAAGCAGAAGTGGCGCGCCAGGTGCAGCAGCATCGTCAGCACCATCGCGTCGGAAGCGTAGCGGTGCAGGCTGCGCATCACGCCGCCGGCGAACCATTGAGCATGCGTCAGCCGCTCGACCGAGGCATAGGTGGTGTCGACGCCAGTGTCGTAGAAGATGTAGACATAGAAGCCGCTGACGACGACCACCCAGAACATGAAGTAGCTGATCGCGCCGAGGTAGTACAGCGGATTGAGCGATTCGCCGAAGACGCGGTTGAAGCCGCGGTCCAGCCGCAGGAAGACGTGCCGTCCCAGCGCATGGATCAGCCTGATCATCGGCGCACGGTAGCAACGCGTCACACTGCGCTTCCTTGACGCGCATCAGATCGGCCAAGGCCACAAACGCGATACGTTGCCGACCTTTCGCGCGACGCTTCATCCGCGAACGTATCCGCGAGCAGCCGCAGGAGCGACATGGTCATCGAATCCGTCGACGCGGCATCACCGCGCCCGCAGTGGTTGCTGCGTGCGGCCGCGCTGTTCGCCGGCGGCTTCGGGCTGCTGACGATTCGTGCCGGCGCGCTGGCCTTGTTCGGCCATGTCGATGTCGGCGTCACCGTGCCGTTCGTGCTGTGGTTCAATTTCCTGGCCGGCTTCGCCTATATCGTCGCCGCTTTCGGCTTGTGGGCCATGCGGACTTGGGCAGTGTGGCTGGCGACGGCAATCGCCGTGGCGACCGCGCTCGTGTTTGCCACGTTTGCTGTTCACGTCGCCACCGGCGGAGCGTTCGAGATGCGCACGGTCTGGGCGATGAGCCTGCGCACGGCGTCCTGGAGCGTGATCGCCTGGCTTGGCCATCGACTGCATATCGACGACGTCGAGCGGCCCTGAACGCGGCCGATCGCGCCCGCGCGTCATCGGACCGAAAAATTAGCGCGCATCATTTTTGCGGCTGACCGGACGCGCCACGATTGCCGCCATCGCAATTCAGCGGAGGCAGGCATGCGCCCACCCACGAATTCACCACGCCGCGGCAGCAGTGAGGACGGCGCCGCGCTGGCGGCTGCGGCGGTCTGCGGTCTTGCCCTGTTTCTGCTGGTGTTCGCCTCGGCTGTCGAGGCCATCGCGCCGTTTGTTCATCCGCAATTGACGATGGCCGCGCTGCGTTGACCCGTCCCCCCGCGTAATGCAACGCAGCAAGCGGCGGGCAATGGCGTGTTCTTTCTTCTTTAGGACGCATCAAGTTCAAGCCGTGGCGTGCGGCTCAACAATCCGCCACCGCGCAGCGAATGCGCCGGTCCGAACGTGTCGACAGGAGGTCAGCCACCATGGAAGAGAAAAAAGCGGACAGCGATGAGACGCAGGAAAAGATTCCCGCGTTCCAGTTGATGCTCGATAACCCGTTCCTGCTGCTGTTCCTGGGCATCGCGATGCCCACCGTCTTTTACATCGTCTGGGGCGTGATGGAGATGGTTGCCATCCCGATCAGCCCGCTGGCCAAGTGACGGCGATGTCCAACATCGCGCAGCGCGATTGGTCACAGCGCCGACCCCTTGAAGCCACCTTCCGCGGAGCCCAACGATGACCGCCATTCACCCACCCGCACAGCGCGTATGGTGGAAGCAGCCGATCCACCGCGACGAAGTCCTGTGGATCGGCATCGCTTTCATCTGGTGCCTGGTGATGTTCTTCATGATGCCGTACTGGCATGTGTACGGCAGCCAGAACCTGTCGAGCGAAACCTATCGGGTCAAGCCCGAGATGTTCCAGCGCGCCGCGCAGGAGATGGTCGACAAGTACACGGTGCGCACCGAGACCGACGAGAAGATCCCGGTGGTGGCACCGCCGGCCGGCGCCGACGTGTACCTGATCGCGCGGCTGTGGGCCTGGTGGCCAATCCTCGAACTGGAAAAGGGCAAGACCTACCGCCTGCACCTGACGGCGATGGACTACCAGCACGGCTTCTCGCTGCAGCCCGAGAACATCAACGTGCAGGTGCTGCCCGGCTACCAGCACGTGCTGACGATCACGCCGAACCGCTCCGGCACCTACGCGATCGTCTGCAACGAGTTTTGCGGCATCGGCCACCACAAGATGGTCAGCAAGCTCTACGTCAAATAGGGAGGGGACATGGCGACGGCAACAACAGAGTTCCGCGTCTGTCCGCGGACCGGACTGCAGTTTCACAAGTCGGCCGAGGCGCTGATCAAGGTCAACGCGGTGGCGGCGGTGGTCGCCCTGCTGGTCGGTGGCATCCTGGCGCTGCTGGTGCTGCTCACCCGCTGGCAGGCGGTGCACATCATCGACGCCGAGAACTTCTACATGGTGCTGACGGCGCACGGGCTGGACATGCTGGCCTACTGGATCATCTTCTTCGAGATCGCGATCCTTTATTTCTGCTCCTCCACACTGCTGCGCTCGCGGCTGGCCACGCCGAAGCTGGGCTGGGTCGCTTTCGTGCTGATGGTGGTCGGCGCGGTGATGAACAACGTCGCCGTGTTCAACGGCGATTCGAGCGTGATGTTCACCTCGTATGTGCCGCTGCCCGCCAATCCGATGTTCTATCTGGGACTCATTCTGTTCGCGGTCGGCGCGCTGATCGGCTGCTTCATCTTCCTGGGCACGCTGGTGGTGGCCAAGGCCGAGAACACCTATGAAGGGTCGATCCCGCTGGTGACCTTCGGCGCGCTGACGGCGGCGATCATCGCCATCTTCACCATCGCCTCGGGCGCGATCATCCTGATCCCGACCTGGCTGTGGTCGATCGGCTATGTCAGCCACATCGACCCGCTGATGTACCGCACCGTGTGGTGGGCCTTCGGGCACAGTTCGCAGCAGATCAACGTCAGCGCCCACGTGGCGGTGTGGTACGCGATCGCGGCGATCGTCTTTGGCGCCAAGCCGATGAGCGAGCGCGTTTCGCGCATCGCCTTCACGCTGTACATCCTGTTCCTGCAGCTGGCCAGCGCGCACCACCTGCTCGCCGATCCGGGTCTGTCGACCGAGTGGAAGGTCTTCAACACCAGCTACGCGATGTACCTCGCGGTGCTCGCCTCGATGATCCACGGCCTGACCGTGCCCGGCGCGATCGAGGTGGCGCAGCGCGGCAAGGGCTTCACCAAGGGCCTGTTCGAATGGATCCGCAAGGCGCCGTGGGCGAACCCGGTGTTCTCGGGCATGTTCATCTCGCTGCTCGGCTTCGGATTCCTGGGCGGCATCTCCGGCGTGATGATGGGCACCGAGCAGCTGAACATGCTGATCCACAACACGATCTACGTTCCCGGCCACTTCCACGCCACCGTGGTCATCGGCACGACGCTCGCGTTCATGTCGCTCACCTACTTCCTGATCCCGGTCGTGTTCAACCGCGAGATGATCGCGCCCACGCTGGCGAAGTGGCAGCCCTACCTGTTCGGACTTGGCATGGGCGTGTTCTCGCTCGCGATGATGGGTGC
>JBFINI010000247.1:0-5375 GCA_041611275.1 Burkholderiaceae bacterium | reverse complement strand
GCCTCCAGCTCGGCCAGGGACTCGGCAAAGCGATAGGGCGAAGTCGGCAGGCCGAGGTCCTCGGCGGCCAGGCGGCGAATGCCTTCGCGGTTCATGGTCAAGTGCGCGGCGCGGGCGGTCGGAATCACCGTGGCCAGCCTTTCCTTCTCGACGTCAAGCAAGACCTGCGTCGCAATCGCTTCGATCTCGGGCACCACCAGGTGCGGCCGCTCCTTTTCGATCAGCCTGCGCAGCGCGTCGGGATCGGCCATGTTCAGCACGTGCGCGCGGTGCGCCACCTGGTGACCGGGCGCATTCGGGTAGCGGTCGGCGGCGATCACTTCGACGCCCAGCCGCTGCAGCGCGATGATCACTTCTTTGCCGAGCTCGCCGGCGCCGAGCAGCAGGACACGGGTTGCACTTGGCGCCAGCGGCGTGCCGAGTGTCGTGCGGGGGTGGCGGGGTGGGTCTTGTTGCACAGGCATCGGGGCGCCATCAGATTCGCAATGAAGCGGAAATCTAGAGCAGTCCGGCCGGCGTCGTAAGTCGGGCCGCGACCGCACCATGGTCGCAGGGCGACCGATTTCACGGTTCGCGACTTCATTGCTGGCCCTGATCACGCGTAAGGGCATTACGTAAGCAGATGGGCAGCAGCAGTCACATCGCGGTTTTGTTAGACACGTAGGTAATTTCTTGGCCGCCGCCGCGCGGCCGATGATTGCTCGCGTCAACCCTTATCAATGCAGGAGAACACAACGATGGATGAGATCGAAGTGCCCGCGCGCGTGTCGGGAGAGAAATTCGGCGCCGACCTGAAAGTCGTCCTGGCGGACGTCGAAGGTTTGCTGAAACAGGCGGCCAGTACCACCGGCCAGCAGGCGACCGAACTGCGTGAGCGCGCCGCCGAGCGGCTGCATCGAGCCAGTTTGCGACTTTCCGAGGCGCGGGTCGCGGCGGCCGAAAAGAGCCGCGCCGCCGCGCGCCGGGCTGACGATTGGGTGCACGCCAATCCTTGGGCGGCGGTCGGTGCCGCGGCGGGCGTTGGCTTCCTGCTCGGCATGCTGGTCTCACGCCGTTAGGCGGAATAACTCCCGGATGGCGTTGTCGTTCGAGGCATTGCGCCGCGTGCTACAGCACGTCGGCCGCCTGCTGCTGCTGCGCGCTGATCTGGCGGCAGAAGAGCTGGCCGTCTCGCGCCGCCGCTGGCTGGGCTGGGCAGTGCTGGCACTTTCGGGTGTGGCGCTGCTGACCGCTGCGGTCATCGCCGGCAGTGCCTGGTTGACACTGCTTTTCTGGGAGCGCTTTGGCGCGGGCACCCTCGGCGCGCTGGCCCTGCTGTTCGCCCTCGGCGGCGTGCTGGTGCTGCGCGCACTTGCGCAGGCGGCGCGCACCGCTGCTCCGGCACTGGCCAGCACGCGCGCCGCGCTGCACGAGGATTATGAAGCGCTTGCCGCCGTGGCCAGCCCCGAGCGCGACGCCGAACCGAAAGCATGAGCGAGCAGACCCCCGCGGAGCGAATCGCTCAACTGCAGGCGCGCGGGCAGGCGCAGCGACTGGCGGCGCAACTGGCGATCCTCGAGGCGCGTGAACAGCTGGCGCCACTGCGCTCGGCCTACTCCGCGGTTGGTGCGGCGGCGCGTCTGCTGTCGCCAGGCCGGCCGGCGAGTAATGTCCTCGGCGCGTGGGTCAGGTTCGGCATCAGCCACCCGTGGCTGTCGTCGGTGATCAGCGCCGCGGCGCTGCGCACGGCGCGGCGGCGGCCACTGCCGCTTGCGCTGGCGGTCGGTATCGGTGCACTCGCCTGGTGGCTGATGCGGGCGCCGACGACCGATTGGCAACAAGACGATCGATGAACGGCATCGACGCGACGAGCAAACATGCGCGCGGCGGTGGCTGGCTCGCTGAGGTCAGCTCGGCTAGCCTTGGTACTGCTTCGTCGGCCGAAAACCAGATGCCGCAGGAAACACGAATCGCGCCCGACGCCGCGCCTGTACGGAAAACGCGAAGTCTGCAGCGGCTGGTCGAGCGGCCGCTGCTGCTGGCGTTCGTCTTCTGCGCCGCCTATGTGGCCGTCGATGCCGCCACCAATGTCTTTACCGAGCCGCCGATGCGTTCGACGCCATGGAATCCGCAGGCGGCGCTTGCCCTCGCACTGGTTGCGACCTGCGGCCTGCGTTTCGCTCCGGTGGTTTTTGTTGCCGTTTTTCTCGCTGAGCTTGCGGTGCGCGATGCGCCGGCGGGTTTCGGGTCGTTGTTTTCGGCGGCAGCCCTCGCGGCCGCCTATAGCGCCGCCGGCTGGGCGCTGCAGCGCTTCACGCGCTGGACCCGCGCCGAGGTGACTCTGCGCGACTTGTCGGCCCTGGTGCTGATCGCCTTCGCCACCTCGCTGGCGGTGGCCGTCCTGCTCAGCCTGACGCATGCGGTTGCCGGCACCGTTTCACTGCAGACGCTGCCGGTGGTCTCGCTGCAGGTCGTGATTGGCGAAGCGCTCGGTCTGATGGTGGTGGCGCCGGCCTTGCTGCTGCTGGCTTCCGGCGCCTGGCGCGTCGAAGCGACCAACACGACCGGCCGCGGTCAGCTCGGACGTGATCTCGCGTTGTTCGTGATCGTTCTTGCCGCTGTGCTGCTGGTCATCTTTGGCCTGCGCCCATTCGATGAATTTCGACTGTCTTACCTGCTGTTCGTGCCGATGATCGTGATCGCCAGTCGGCACGGCTTGTTCGGCGTGGCGCTGGCGGTGCCGCTGGTCCAGGTTGGGCTGATCGCTGCGCTCTCCTACTTTTCCACGCAGGTGGCCACCGCCTTCGAGTTTCAGGCGCTGATGCTGGCCTTGGCCTTGACGGCGATGTATCTGGGCCTGCTGTCGTCGGAGCGCGAACGCTCTGCGCAGCGACTGGCCGCGCGGGAGCGGGAACTGCGCGAGCAGCGCAATGCCCTGAGCGAGGCGCAGCGCACGGCGGCAACGGCCGAGCTGTCGGCGGCGCTGGCGCACGACCTGAATCAGCCGCTGTCGGCGATCGGCACGTATGCGCGGGCGGCGCGCCTGCTGGCCGGGCGGACCGAGGTCGATCAGGAAACACTGTTCCGTACGCTCGACCAGATCGCTGCGGAAAGCGCGCGTGCCGGTCAGTACGTGCGGCGCATGCGTGACTTCTTCCGCACCGGCGCCATGCACAGCGAGCGGGTGCCCGTCGCGCAATTGCTGAACAGCGCGCATGCACATCTGCGCGACCGCCTGCAGCGCGATGGCATCGAGTATCAGGCGACCATAGATACCGGCCTACCGCCGCTGCGGGTCGACATGGTCCAGGTCGGCGCGGTCCTCGATAATCTGCTCGGCAATGCCTGCGACGCGCTTGGCGAAGCACCGGCGCCACGTCGCATCCAGGTAACCGCTTCGCGGCTGACCGGCGCCGGGCAGCCGCTCATGCGGATCACGGTGCAGGACAACGGTCCGGGTGTTCCGGCCGAGCTGCGGCCGCAACTTTTCAAGCCGCTCGCCACCAGCAAGCCGCACGGCATGGGTCTCGGACTTGCCCTGTCGCGTTCCATCGCCGAACGGCTCGGTGGCGGGCTTTCCTTCGACGCTGGCAACAGCGTCACCACCTTCCATCTGGACTTGCCAACCGATGAATAACGCCGAACCGAACCAAGTAGACGTTGCCGGAAGCTGGGTCTATCTCGTCGAAGACGATCCGTCCGTGCGCGACTCATTGTCCCTGCTGCTGCAGTTGCGCGGGTTTTCCACCTCTGCCTTCGACAGTGCCGAAGCGTTCCTGCAGAGCGATGCGCTGGAGCGGCCGGCCTGCGTGCTGGCCGACGTTCGCCTGCCCGGCATGTCCGGTCTTGATCTGCAACGCAAGCTGGCCGACCAGCATGCCGCGCTTCCGTTCGTGGTGATGACGGCACACGGCGATGTCGCTACCGCGCGCACCGCGTTGCGCGATGGCGCGGTCGATTTCCTGGAAAAGCCGATCGACGAAGAAGACCTGCTCGACGCGATCACGGTGGCGCTGCGCAGCGATCACGAGCAGGTTGAGCGCGCGCGCAGCCGCGAAACCGTGCTCAGCCGCATGCAGCGACTGACCGAACGCGAACTGGAGGTCTTCGAGCGCGTCACCAATGGCTACCACAACCGCGAAATCGCTGAGGAGTTCGGCATCAGTCAGCGCACGGTCGAAGTGCACCGCGCGCGGCTGATGGAGAAGCTGCAGGCGCGCCGCGTTGCCGATCTTTTCCGCCTGCGTTTCGAACTCGATGGGCCGAAAGCGGCGGCCGCCAAGACGCTTTCCTGATCGATCATCTCGGCACACCGAATCCGGCAGGGGCGCGCCGGCGTATCCCGCGGTCGCAACCGAGTGAGGATGCTCCGGCGCTGAGGCCGGCTGCAGCGGATAAGTACGGCTGCGTAAGGCGCAGTGCCAATGTGCGCAGGTCGGAGAGCGCGATACAGTGGCCTTGCACATCGATCGATTGCTTGGTGTCCGCCTCAGGGCAATTGCCAGCGACCGAGCGTGTGTCTTTTTCGGTTGGTTGCTCCTTGGAGCAGCGCGCGAATACAGCCGCCGCAAGGTGGGTTGAATCGCGATTCGATCCGCGTCCGGTCCGTTCGGAGGCGGATTTTTTTTGACCCAAGCTGATGGGGCGGGCGCTTCTCCGGCCGAAGCCGCGGCGCCGGCACCTATACTCGCGCCGCCTATTTCAATCATCTCAGGAGCTTCTGTCGGTGATGCCGTCGCTCGTGATGCCGCTGACAATCATCACGCTGCGGGTGTCGGTACCGCGCAGGTCGACGCCGCGATGAGCGCCTTCCGGTCAGGGGATCGGCCTTCGGCGTTGAACGCGGTAGCGGCGTTCGCGCGCCCGATGCGTCATGCGGAACCTGCCATGGCACCGGCGTGGGTCTTCTCGAAGGATTGGGCGCGTCAGGCGAGCGACTGCCGATGAACGCCGAACTGCTTCTGCCACTGCTCGCGCTGCTGCCGTTTGCCGGCGCCGCGCTGGTGCTGGCCACGCCCAATGCGCAGCGCGCACGCGTGGTGTCGTTGGCGGCGGTCGTTGCAGTGGCGGTAACTGCGCTAGTGCTGGCTACGGCGCCGGCGGTCTTCGTCGGCGATGTGCTGCGCTGGCGCGTCGAATGGATGCCGCAATTGGGCCTTGCGTTCGGCTTCCGCATGGACGGACTGGCCTGGCTGTTTGCATTGCTGATCGGCGGCATCGGCGTGCTGATCGTGCTGTATGCGGCCTATTACCTCGACCCGGATGACCCGGCGGCGCGCTTCTTCGGATTCCTGCTGCTGTTCATGGGCTCAATGCTCGGTGTCGTGCTGGCCGAAAACCTGCTGTTGCTGGTCGTGTTCTGGGAATTGACCAGCCTGTCGAGCTTCCTGCTGATC
>JBFINI010000246.1:0-5407 GCA_041611275.1 Burkholderiaceae bacterium | reverse complement strand
GCAGCGGCGTGATGTCCTGGCCGGCCAGCGCCAGCCGCGCGGCGCGCGCCACCTCGGCGGCCGGGATGCCGTATTGCGCCGCCTTGGCCGTGTCGACACGCAGCAGCAGCCGCTCGCCGGGATCGATCATGCTGTCGTCGATGGCAACGACGTCGGCCGTCTTTTCGAACACCGATCGCACCTGCCGCGCCAATGCCATCTGCGCGTCGTAGTCCGGCCCGTAGATCTCGGCCACCAGCGGCGACAGCACCGGCGGGCCCGGCGGCACCTCGACCACCTTCAGGTCGGCGCCATGGCGGCGCGCGACCGTGTCGAGCGCCGGCAGCACCGATTGCGCGATGTCGTGGCTCTTGCGCTTGCGATCGTGTGCATCGACCAGGTTCACCTGGAGGTCGCCGACCTCGCCGCCGGCGCGCAGGTAATACTGCCGCACCAGCCCGTTGAAGTTGATCGGCGCGGAAATTCCCGCATAAGCCTGGTAGTGCGTGACTTCGGGCACCTTGGCGATCTCGACGGCCAGCTCGCGCAGCACGGCGGCGGTGCGCTCAACCGGCGTGCCGGTCGGCATGTCGACGACGACCTGGAACTCCGACTTGTTGTCGAACGGCAGCATCTTCAGCACGACCAGCTTCAGCGGCGCCAGCGCCACCGCGAGCAGGATCGCGACGCCAACGCCGGCCGTGAGCCACCGGCGGTTGCGCCGGCCGGCATCGGCGCGCAGGAACGGCGTCATTACGCGCGTGAAGAAGCGCCCCAGCCAGGCGCCGAGCTTGTCGGCGCTGGCAGGCGCCGCCGCCGCGCCCTGCTGGTGATGATGCAGCAGCCGCAGCGCCAGCCACGGCGTGACGACGAAGGCGATCGCCAGCGACAACAGCATGCCCATCGACGCGTTGATCGGGATCGGGCTCATGTACGGGCCCATCAGGCCGCTGACGAAGGCCATCGGCAGCAGCGCCGCGATCACCGTCAGCGTGGCGAGGATCGTCGGCCCGCCGACCTCGTCGACCGCGCGCGGGATCATCTCGGTCGGGTGCGCGTGGTCGAAGTGCGCACGGCGATGGATGTTCTCCACCACGACGATCGCATCGTCGACCAGGATGCCGATCGAGAAGATCAACGCGAACAGCGACACGCGGTTCAGCGTGAAGCCATAGGCCCACGACGCGAACAGCGTCGTGGCCAGCGTCAGCACCACCGCGATGCCGACGATCAGCGCCTCGCGCCGCCCGAGCGTGATCCAGATCAGCGCCACCACCGAGATCGTCGCGAAGATCAGTTTCTGGATCAGCTTGTTGGCCTTGTCGCGCGCGGTGTCGCCGTAGTTGCGCGTTTCGACCACCTTCACGTCGGCCGGGATCAGCTGGCCCTGCAACTGCGCCACGCGCGCCATCACGTCGTCGGCGACCGTCGAGGCGTTCTCGCCGGCCTTCTTCGACACGGCGATCGTCACCGCCGGAAATTCGGCCGCCTTGCCGTCGCGGCTCTCGCCGTGCCAGACATACTGCGAAGGCAGATCCGCGCCGTCGGTCACCTGCGCGACATCGGCGAGGTAAACGGGCCGCCGTCCGCCGCGGCCGTCCGGATGCACGCCGACGATCAACTCGGCGACCTCGCGCGCGCTGGCGAGAAACTGACCGGCGCGGACTTCGACTTCCCGGTTGCCGGCCGTCAGCCGACCGGCCGGCGCCGACACGTTGGTGGCGCCGAGTGCGCGCTCGACGTCGGCGACCGTGATCGCGTGCGCGTTCATGCGTTCCGGGTCGATCGTGACCCGCACCACGTGATCGGGCCCGCCAATGGTCACGACCTCGCGTGTGCCCGGCACGCGCTTCAGTTCGATCTCCAGCGCATGCGCAATCTTGGCCAGCTGCAACCCTGCCACATCGGGCCGTTCGCTGTGCAACGTCAGCGCAACGATCGGCACGTCGTCGATTCCCTTCGGCTTGACGATCGGATCGAGCACGCCCACGTGCGGCTTGATCCAGTCGCGGTTGGCCATCAGCGTGTCGTGCAGCCGCACCAGCGCCGCGATGCGGTCCTCGCCGACCTTGAACTGCACCGTCAGGATGGCCAGTCCCGGCCGGGTGACCGAAAACACGTGCTCGATGCCGGTGATCTGCGAGATCACCTGCTCGGCCGGCACGGTGACGATGTTGTGCACGTCCTCGCTCGCCGCACCCGGGAACGGGATCAGCACGTTGGCCATCGTCACGTTGATCTGCGGCTCTTCCTCCTTCGGCGTGACCAGCACCGCGAAGAGGCCCATCAATAGCCCGATCAGCGCGATCAGCGGCGTGATCTGCGAGGTGAGGAACGCGCGCGCGATCCGGCCCGATACGCCGAGCCAGCCGCTTTCTCGCGGGGAAACGTCCGTGCTCACTTGACGGTCCTGCGTTTCAGATCGCGCCGCGGCCGGCGAGCGGGTCAAGGGCAACGCGCTCCCCGGCTGCAAGCCCGGCCAGCACCTCGACCGCGTTGTCGCCGACGCGATTGCCGATGCGCACCTGACGCAACTGCCGTGTCCCGTCGGTCAGCACATAAACGGCCGTCAGTTCGCTGCGCCGGATCACCGCTGCGGCCGGCACGACGAGCTTCTGGCTCCGTCCGATCGGCACCAGCACCTTGGCCGCCGTGCCTGGAACAACCGCCGCCGGGACGTCGGCCGGCAGTTCGGCGCGCACCTGAGTCGACAGCAACCGCGGATCAGCGGCCGGCAGCACGGTCACCCGGGTCGCCTTGAAGCGGCCCTGTACCGACGGGACTTCGACTTCGGCACGCTCGACACGCGCCGTGCGCGGCAGAACGAACTGCGGAATCGTGCCGACCGCGCGCAGCGCCGACGGATCGTGAATTTCCAGAGCGCCGCGGCCCGGCGTGGCGAGTTCGCCGAGATCCATCAGGCGGCGCGTCACCACGCCGTCGAACGGTGCCCGCAGCTCGGCAAAGCTCCGCCCCGTCGTGGCCTGCGCCGTTCCAGCGCGTGCGGCATCGAGCGCGGCGCGTGCGGTCTTCAGATCGGCCTGCGCCTTGTCCATTGCCGACTGGCTGAGAAAGTTCTGTGCCACCAGGCTGGCCGTGCGTTCGTAGTTCAGTTGGGCCTGCGCCAGCGCCGCCTCGGCCTGCGCGACCTGCGCGCGGGCGCTGCCAACCTGCGCGTCGGCCTCGCGCGCATCGATGCGGGCCAGCAACTGGCCACGCTTGACGCGGTCGCCGGCATCGACGTAAAGCTGCGTCAGCTGGCCGGTCATCTGCGCTGATACCGTGGCCTGTCGCACCGACTCGATGACCGCATCAGCCGCGTAGAAATCCTCGACCTCGCGCAGCTCGACGGTTGCCGAGGCGGCCGCCGACTGCGCCCCGGCCGCGGCAGCCGCGGCCAGCAGCAGCATCGCAGCAAGCGTGCGCGCCCCCGCCGTGGGCCGTGATCGGAAAAAGCGTTGCATGGCGACTCCATGACTCTGCATCAAGCGCATCATACATACCCCCAGGGGTATGACGCAAGCCCGCCGTCGCTTTCCCTCTGTCCGGCCGCACCGCGGCCCGGTGAGCGCCGATGGTTACATCGCGGCCAGCACCCGCTGCAGGCGGTCGCGGACCTCGGCGGCCAGCTCGTGCACTTCGGGCCGATCGACCAGCTCGAGCACCGCGTTCGGATCCATGAATTCGACCCTAACCTTGCCCGCCTCGTCCTGGCGGACGACGACATTGCAGGGCAGCAGCAGACCGATCTCGGGTTCCGCCGTCAGCGCCCGATGCGCGAACGGCGGGTTACAGGCGCCGAGGATGCGATACGGCGGCATCTCCTCGTTCAGCTTCTTCTTCAGCGTCGCCTGCACGTCGATCTCGGTCAGCACGCCGAAGCCTTCCTTGCCGAGCTCATCGGTGACCTTCTTCAAGGCCGACTCGAAATCGAGCTCGACCGTCTTGCCAAAGCCGTAACGAGTCTTCATCACTGCCTCCCTTTGCACGCGCCGGCGCTGCATTCGGCGCCCAACTCAATTTGACCCTGCCAACTCAAAATAATGCCGCCGCTGCCGTCGCCGGCTGACCGGGATCATGGCCCAGTCTCGCCCGGTCAGCCGCCAAGGCGGCGGCAAGTCAAGAAAACGCAACTCAGCGCCACGGCACGGGCAGCGCAGACAGTTCCGCCAGCGCCGCTTCGGCCTGCAGCGCGTGCGACTGGTGCTGCTCGTGCAGCCAGCCGAGCGCCGCGGCTGGATCGTCCTGCGCTGCGCGCGCGAGCTTCTTCAGCCGTCCGGCCGCCACCACCGCGTCGTTGAGCGCGCCGAGCTGGTCCTGCAACTGCGCCAGCTTCTTGCCGTAACGTGCCGCCGACCGCGCCGGCAACGCGCCGGCGAAAAGGTCGAGCGCGTAGCGCAGACGCTTGGCCCGAATGCGAACGCGATGCTGGCCGGCCGTCGGCAACGCGGCGAAGAAGCTCGCCGAAGCGAACAGTCGGGCGTGCAGCCGGGACAGCTTCTTCGCCGCGACCGCAGCCAGCGTCGGCGACGGCGGCGCCAGGCTCTGCGCCCACTGCAGCAGCCGCAGCGCCAGGCGGGCAAAGCGCGCGCCTTCGACGGCCCGCCGCAAAGCCCGCTCGTCGCCTTCGCGCTGCTGCGCGGCTCGATCGGCAGATGCCTGCAACTGCTCGCCGGAAACGCCCGCCTCCCTCAGCGACGGCAGCGTCTGTGCCAGCAAAACGTCCCAGTCGCGCACGGCACCGAACTCACGCCCGATCCAGCGCAGTTCGTCGTCGAGCGCGCTCGGCCAGCGGGCGGATTTGCTCACCAGTCGCGCGGCCGAACGCATGCGGCGCACGGCCACCCGCGCCTGGTGGACGAATTCGGGGTCCGACGCCTGCAGGTGTCCGGCGGCATTGGCCAGCAGTCGCGTCGTGGCGCGTTCGATGACCGCGCGCAACGCCGCGCTGACTGTCGTTTCCGGCCCGAGCACGCCAACCACCGCGCGCGCGTTGGCCTTCATTGGCGCAGGCCCGCGCCCTGCCGCCAGCCGATAGCCGCGCGCTGCCTTCGACTCCGTCGCCGGCAACAGGGCAATGGCGCTTCGCCCCTTGCCGACCAGATCGAGCGCAAGTTTGTACAGCGCCTCGGTCGGCCCCGACTTCAGTTCGAGTTCCAGTTCGAGGATCCGCGCGCTGCGCGCGCCGGCGCTGATCTCGCCCTGATCGAGCGCGATTTCGATGGCCTCGCCGTGCACCTGCCACAGCGTGCGCGCAAAGTGCGTGCGGAAAACCGGCTGCAGCGCCGCTTGCGGATGTGCCTGCAGCAACGCGGCCAGCGGCGTGGCGGCGAAACGCGCCACGTCGAGCTTTCCTCGCGGCGCCGGCACTTCCCACTCGCCGCGCCGGCTCAGCGCTGCCGCGTCCGCTTCGGTCTTCAGCGTCTGC
>JBFINI010000245.1:0-5411 GCA_041611275.1 Burkholderiaceae bacterium | reverse complement strand
GGTGCGCGCCGAGCTCTGGATCGCCTCCATGGCCCGCTCGACGATGTCGTCGGCCACCGCCGCCTCGACCTTCACTTTCGGCAGGAAATCGACGACGTACTCGGCACCGCGATACAACTCGGTGTGGCCCTTCTGGCGGCCGAATCCCTTGACTTCGGTGACGGTGACGCCCTGCACGCCGACGGCGGACAGCGCTTCGCGCACCTCGTCAAGCTTGAACGGCTTGATGACTGCGGTAATCAGTTTCATGGCTCCCTCTGCTTGAAGTTGCCGCCCCGCGTGCGGGACGGCAGTCGTTGGCGCTGCTTAAAACGAGCGGCTCACGCTCAGCACGAAGCGCGTCTTGCCGCCGCCCTCGGGTGCGGCGCGCAAGCCGGCGGCGGTCTCGAGAATCGAGTTGCCGGTGAAGGCGAACTCCTTCTCGCTGTTGCCGATCACCGCCAGCCCGAACAGCCAGCCGCTCACATCCTTGGTCACGCCGAGCTTGTAGTCGGTGTTGTCATCGATGCTGCCGGCGGGCAAACCCTTGACCTTCTGGTAGCCGACGTGCGCATTGACGCCGAGGCCGCCACCGAGGTCATAGCTGGCGCCGACATCCAGGTAGTAGGAGTTCTTGGTCCCAGGGATGCCGAAGAAGTCGGAGGTGGCGTGGTAGTACTTGGCGGCGAGCGGGCCAAAACTGGCGCCGACGTAAAGTTCCGTGTTGTCGATCTTGGTCGTGCCCGCGGCACCGGTCTTCGGGTAGTAGTAATAGATCAGGCCGAGGTCGTAGCCGACCGCCCCAACCGCGGCCTTGTAGCCGCCGTAGAAATCCATCTCCAGGCTGGCGCCGTTGTAAAGCAGCTGCTCGACGTTCGAGTTCCAGTTGCCGACGTAAAAGCCGGAGCTGTGCGCGACATCGAACCCGCCCTGGAAGGCGGGACCGTAATCGGTCTGTGTCATGCCGCGGAACCGATAGTCACTGAACAGGCCGGCGTTGCCGGACACGGTCCATGGCGATGCACCCGCCTGCGCCTGCGCCGTGGCAGCCGACAGCACAGCGGCGATACAGACCAGCGATGAACAAACAAACTTCTTCATTTCTGCTTCCTTTGGTTGGCCAGATGAGAACAGCGGTCGAAATCCGATTGACTCACTGCAACACCCGTGCCAGCTGCCCTGGCAAGCCTGCTTGCACTGTCAGGAGGACCAATCTGCACTGCCTTGGTGCACTTGGCGTCCATGAGCCGGTGCTTGTGCACCAGGATGACGCGAACTGCCGTCGCGCCGGCCGGCGCTACACTGCCGCGACTGCATCGACGATGCGCGCCCGGCCACCTACAGATCGAGTCGCGATGGAAAAGACCGCTTTTCTCGACGAGCTCCAGCAGCGGCTGGCTTCGCTGATCGAAGGCACGCCTGCTGCTGACCTGCAGCGCAATCTGAAAGCGCTGCTGAACCAGCAGTTCGCACAACTCGACCTGGTGACGCGCGAGGAATTTGACGCGCAGACGCGCGTGCTGGCGCGGACCCGCGAAAAGCTCGAAGCGCTGGAAAAGCGCCTCGCCGAGCTGCCGGCAGAAAAAAAGTAGGGGCCCTGCCGGGCAGGCTGGACTGACCGGCCTTAGCCGGGCTCGCCCTGCGCGCGCCGGGCCGCGCGTCGGCGGGCCACCGCGCGAATCTTGGCGGACGTCGCGAAATCGAGCCGCTCAAGCTGCGCCTCGATCGTTGCGCCATCGAGCACGCGAATCCCCTGGGCGGCCAGCGAATCGACCAGCGAAGCTGCAATCCCGCTTTCGGTGGCGATCAGCACCCGTGACTGATCGATTCGCCGCGCAAGTTCGAGCATGGCGCGCGCCGTCTCTTCCGAAACCGGCTCGGCAATCGGCGCAAAGGCGTAAGAACGCAGCGGATCGGTCTTGTGCCGCAGAACCAGTTCGATCGGACGGGCGCCGCGCGCGGCGGGTACTGCACGATAGCCGCGCGCTTCATAGAAGATCTGCACCAGATCGCGCACCTGGACCGGCTGCTCGACGGCGGGCGGCGCACTCGGCTTCGGCGAAGGCTTGCTCGGTGCAACGGACGCCTTGGCCGCCGAGATCGGGCGGGTCGCTGGCCCTGCGGCTTTGGTCATGGCCGATACGGCTTCTGGCATCGGCGCAGGCACCGGCACGGCTGCAGCGGCGGGCGGCGCCTTGACCAGCGCGATCAGGTCGGCTTGCAGGCCGGCCGCGCGCAGCACGGCGTCGGCGCTGGTTGTCGCGTTCGATGCGGTTTCGCCGCCGAAGACTTTTTCGAGATCGAGTGTCTCGCCGCCATTGCCGGCCGCGGATCGGCGCGCGGTGAACAGCGTCTCGAGCATCTGCGCCTCGCGCGCCTCGGCCTGTCGACGCAGTTCCTCCGAGCGCTGGCGAATCCACCACAAGACGCCCACGGCGACGGCGAGCAGCAGCAGCAGCAAGACCGTCAGCACGGCAGCGTTGCCTTCCCGATTACGATCGTCCACATACCCAAGCCCACGCGAAGTTGCCTGTCCGGGCCCTCTCACGCGCCGATTATTGCGGTGCCGTGGTCCTCATCACGATCGGCCGGACGGTTGAAGGGCGGCGAGCAACGACGGATCGACGTCACTTCGCTGACTGCCACCGGCCCCTGCCTGCACGCTTTCTGCGACGGCGCGCATCGGCCATGAGCCCGACGCTCCGCTCGGACCGTTGCTACGGCTCGCTGGCGGGCCGACCCTGGTTGGCGCGCGCAATGGCGATGATCTTGGCGGCGATACGGAAGTCGAGTCGCTTCATTTCGCGATCGATTGCCACCCAGTCCATCACCTGCACGTCACGAAGCCGAGAGGAACCGACCGCCGGGTCGGCACCGTGCTCGGCGGCAACCAGCAGTTTCTTCATGCTCAGTTCGCGCGCCTTTTCGAGCAGGCTCGCGGCACGCTGCGCGTGCAGCCGGCCGCGCTCGAAGTAGAACGCGTAGCTGCGATCGCGGTCGTCGCGATGGGCCAGCAACAGGCTGATCGGTCGCGCCGTCTGCGGCGCGGCCTGGGCGACGTAGCCGCGCGCCTCAAACCACGAAACAACCAGCGCATCGAGCGATACGTCGAGCTGGCCGTCGCTGATCGACAGCGGTGACGATGAGGTCGTCGCTCCGCCCAGCACGGAGTCCCCGAGGTCGGGCGCAAAATTGGTGGGACGCGCCAGCTGCTTGCGCGCCCGCTCGGCCACCGAGTCCGGCTCGTCGCCGAGCAGGATGTCGACATCGATCTGCTGACCACCGCCTGTGGTCTGCTTCATTATCCTGTCGAGGGGCGGGGCGACTGGCTTGCCCACGGGAGGCGCCATGCCACCCCGCGTGCGGCGGCCCTGCGCCGGGCCCTCGCCAAGCAGCACACGGGCGAGCAGCTCATCGGTGCGCCGGCGCCGATCCTCGCGTTCGCGTTCTACACGCAGCCGCTGCTGGTTCTGCCGCCAGAACAGAATCCCTACGAGGACGGCGACCAGCGCGAACAGCAGGTAAACCCACATCTGCTGACCCTCTCCCTGTCTTCGCGAACAAGATTGTCGCAAACGCGCCTGCGCTTGTCCCACGGACCAATGCGGATTCACGTGATCGAACGCCGCCGGCCTAATCCGGGCATTGGTCGGCCTTACGGACGGCCGTCGACAAGACGGTGCTGCGTAGAATCTTCGCCGATGAACTGCATCCCTGTGCCATGACGCTGGCCGTCGTCCGCAGCCGTGGCCTGGCTGGAATGGTCGCGCCGGAAGTCACTGTCGAAGTGCATCTGGCCAATGGCCTGCCGTCGTTCACGCTGGTCGGACTGCCCGATACCGAAGTCAAGGAAGCGCGCGAGCGCGTCCGTGCCGCGCTTGCCAATTGTCGCTTCGAATTTCCTTCGCGTCGGATCACCGTCAATCTGGCGCCAGCCGAACTGCCGAAAGAGTCCGGGCGCTTCGACCTGCCGATCGCGCTCGGCATCCTCGCTGCCAGCGGGCAGATCGCCGCGCGCACGCTGGAGCGCTACGAATTCGCCGGCGAGCTGTCGTTATCCGGCGAGCTGCGGCCCGTGCGTGGCGCGCTGGCGATGGCCTACGCGGTATCGCGCAGCGCGCAAGTGAAAGGCGCGCGCGGCTTCGTGTTGCCGCAGGACAGCGCCGACGAGGCGGCGCTGGTCGGCGGGGCGCCGATCTACGCGGCGCGCGATCTGCTGCAGGTGGTCGCGCATCTGGCGGCCGAGGCCGGCGACGCGCGCAGCCGACGCCTGCCGGAACACCATGCCGCGGTGCGCCTGACCCGTCCCGCCTATCCGGACTTCGTCGAGGTCAAGGGTCAGCAGGCGGCCAAGCGCGCGTTGGAGATCGCCGCTGCCGGCGGCCACAGCGTACTGATGGTCGGGCCGCCGGGCACCGGCAAGACGATGCTGGCGCAGCGCCTGCCGGGCATCCTGCCGCCGATGAGCACCGAAGAGGCCCTCGAATCCGCGGCGGTGCTCTCACTGGCGGGCTCGTTTGCGCCACAACGCTGGGCCACACGAATATTCCGCTCGCCGCATCACTCGGCGAGCAGCGCGGCGCTGGTCGGCGGCGGCTCGGTCATCATGCCCGGGGAGATCTCGCTCGCCCATCATGGCGTGCTGTTCCTCGACGAGCTGCCGGAGTTCGACCGGCACGTGCTCGAAGTGCTGCGCGAGCCGCTCGAATCTGGCCACATCACCATCTCGCGCACCGCGCGCCAGGTCGATTTCCCCGCGCGATTCCAGCTGATCGCAGCGATGAATCCCTGCCTTTGCGGCTATTTCGGCCATCGCCTGCAGCCGTGCAGCTGCACGCCGGCGCAGATCGCCAAGTACCAGGACCGCATCAGCGGTCCGCTGCTCGATCGCATCGACATGCGCGTCGAGGTCTCGTCGCTGAGCGAAGATGAGCTGGTCGACCTTCCCGACGGCGAATCGTCGGCGGCCATGGCCGAGCGCGTCCTGCACGCCTTCAACCGCGCCATCGACCGTCAGGGCAGCGCCAACGATGCGCTGACCGGCGCCGACATCGAGCGGCTGTGCAAGCCTGAGGGCGCCGTCAAGCAACTGCTGCACGCGGCGAGCAGCCGCCTCGGCTGGTCGGCACGCGCCTATCACCGTGTGCTGAAGGTGGCGCGAACGATCGCCGATCTGCAAGACGCCGACGAACTCGCCACGGCGCACGTCGCCGAAGCGATTCAGTACCGCCGCGCGTTGCGTGAGGCCTGACCGCCGAATTTGCTGCTACCGCAAGGATACGGATGCCGAACGAGCAGGTTGCGCCCAAGCCGGTGTTATTGGCCTGGCAAGCCGCGAGTCACTTCGCGTGGGGTATTGCCGGGCTCCAGATCGCGTTGTCCTGGTGCAGCCGCGGTCGGCTGTTACCGGTAATGGCCGGAATAGTTCCAAG
>JBFINI010000244.1:0-5415 GCA_041611275.1 Burkholderiaceae bacterium | reverse complement strand
GGCGATCTCGGCCTTCAACGGGTTGGAATGGTGGTCCTCGGCCGTCCCGATCATCACGAACAGCCGGGCGCGCTCCAGGTCCGGCCCGCCGAACTCCCAGAACGAACCGCCGATGGTGTAGATCATGCCGGCGGCCATGTTCACCGAGCAGAAACCGCCGTGCGCCGCGTAATTGGGCGTGCCGAACTGACGCGCGAACAGACCGGTCAGCGCCTGCATCTGATCGCGACCGGTAAACAACGCGAATTTCTTGGGATCGGTGGCGCGAATCTTTGCCAGCCGCTCGGTCAGCACCTCGAAGGCGCGCTCCCAACTGATCTCCTCGAATTCTCCGGCGCCGCGTTCGGCGCCGGCCTTGCGCGCCAGCGGCTTGGTCAGCCTCGCCGGCGAGTACTGCTTCATGATGCCGGACGAACCCTTGGCGCAGATGACGCCGTGATTCAGCGGGTGGTCCGGATTGCCCTCGATGTAGCGGATCTTGCCGTCTTCGAGATGCACGCGGATGCCGCAGCGGCAGGCACACATGTAGCAGGTGGTCGTGCGGACGTCGGTCTGGCGTTCTGATCCTTGCGGTGGCTGTGCTGACATGCGGCGGTGGGCAGATGAGAGGAAGGGAACGCAGTCAGCGATGGTCGCACGTAAACGCGGCCAGCGTCGAACGATCACCCGCCGGCCGCAAGACGCAGCCCTGCAATTAGGCGGTCTCGGCGCGCAGGATGTCTACTCCCGAGGAAGGGAGCCCGCCGTATACCCACGTTGGTAGGGCAGCGCGAAACGTGGCCGATACCGGCGAGTCCGACGTGGCCTTCTCCAACTGCCGTCATCGAGCGGCTGGCGCGCAGGTCGGCCACGCGCGGAGGAATCATTGATCGCCAAGCTCGATGCGCTGGCAACGATGGTACGAGGAGACCTTGACGCGCTATCGTTCACCGTGCAGGCGCTGAGTTGAACGCGGGAGGGTGCGTGAAGATGAGAGGGCGATCCATTGGCTTGTTGCTGGCCCTGCTGGCCGGCGGCGTGGCAGCGCAGACGCTGCAGAAATCCAGCGTCAGTACTGGCCGCTATGACGTGCCCGTCGAGGTGGCCCTGCCGGCCGGCAGCGGTCCGTTTCCGCCGGTGCTTTACATCCACGCCAAGCGCGGCTTCGAGGACGAAGACCGGGCGCACCTGCGTGAACTCGCTGCCCAGGGCTTCCTCGTTCTGGCGCCCGACTGGCAGAAGGGCAACATGATCGAGCGCTGGCCGGACCGGCACTATCCGGAGACCGAGGACGACGTCGAGGCGGCCATGAATGCGTTGCTGGCGCGCAAGGATGTCTGCAAGGGACCGGTCGGCGTGATCGGCGTGTCGCGCGGGCCGTACTTCGCGATCCGGCTCGCCGCCAAGCGGCCGCGGGACATCGCCGCGATCGTCTCCTACTACGGTCACTTCCAGAATCCGAACGCCCCGGAGCCGCAGCAACTGTTCTCGGTGGCACCCGAGGTGACGAAGATCACCGCGCCGGTGCTGATGCTGATCGGCGATGCTGACTATGAACTGCGCCGCATGGTCAACGGCCGCGCCTTCTATTTGCTATGGGAGCGTGGCGTGCCGGTCGAACTGCAGATGTATCCGATGGCGCGTCGAGCTTTCGATTTCCGCCAGGATGCGTCGCCGGAAGAGAAAGTCGCCACGCGCCATGCGCGGCTGCGCGCGCGCGACTGGCTCGTGCGACACATGAAGCTAGGGGCTGACCGTCGCTGCGCGTCCTGAAGGGAAGGGACAGCGATCCGATTCGACAGCAGCGTGCGCAAGTCGGCGCGCGTGCTTCGTTTCCGGTGCGACAGTTGAACGCGAAGCTATTGTCTACCCTTGGGGGTAGGCGGCCCCTTGCCGCCGGGCTGGTCCGGGCGTATCGGCCGACGGCCGTGTAATGCGGCGGGATTGGCAACCTACCGCAGGGCGATGCGGGCGGGCGCGCAGGCGGCGGAGATCAGGGAGCGACTGACCAAGGTGTGTCTGGCGCCCGAGCCGCCCGGGTTAGGGTGGTGAGATCCGCGGCACGATCAGCGTCAAGAGGCCGTTGCAGGTGGCAAGGGCCAGCTCGGTGGCGCAGTACCATGGCCGCTGCGGTTTCTTCGACTCGCTTAGGGGGGAGGAATGACGACAGGCACCGAACAGATTCAGGGCCGCGAAACAACGCCCGATCCGCAGTTTCCGCATGCACCGCCAGAATGGACGCGGGAGGCAGCCCTCGAGATCGCGCGCCAGGAAGGCCTGGCATTGGCCGACGAGCATTGGGACGTGGTGCGAAGCTTGCAGCAGTTCTACAGCCGCCATGAAGACGGCCCGATCAACCTGCGGGAACTGCACGACGCCCTTGACGAGAAATTCCACCATAAGGGCGGCCTGAAGTTCCTCTACACGATCTTGCCCGGCGGACCGATCGCGCAGGGCTGCCGGCTGGCCGGACTGAAGCCGCCGAGCGGCGCGGTCGACAAGAGCTTCGGCAGCGTCGCCTAGTTCGGGCTTGTTGCCGTGCGTGGCCCGAGGCCGCGGCGATTGCCGAACGGACGATCGACGACGGCGGGGTCGTTGTTCGCTGATCCCTTGGGCGGCTGGCAGCGCACTTGCCGCTGCGTCGGAGGCCATGCGCCATGGTGCCGCTGAATCTCAAGCTGCGCCGACTGCTGCCGTTTCTCGACTGGTTGCCACTGCAGAAGGCAGGCCTGCAAGCCGATCTGCTTGCCGGGATCACCGTGGCGCTGGTGCTCGTGCCGCAATCGATGGCCTATGCGCAGCTGGCGGGCCTGCCGCCGCACCTCGGCCTGTATGCGGCGTTTCTGCCGGTGCTCATCGGCGCCTTGTGGGGCTCCTCGGCGCAACTGGCGACCGGTCCGGTGGCCGTGGTGTCGCTGCTGACCGCTTCGTCGCTGGCTCCGCTGGCCGCGGCCGGTTCGGCGCAGTACATCGCCTTGGCCGTGCTGCTGGCACTGATTGTCGGTGTGATTCAGTTCGCCCTCGGCCTGTTCCGCATGGGTGCGCTCGTCAACCTCTTGTCGCATCCGGTCATCCTCGGCTTCACCAATGCGGCCGCGATCATCATTGGCCTGTCACAGCTGGGCAGTCTGCTCGGCGTACCGATGAGTCGCAGCGACAGTTTTCTGCGCGATATTGCGGGCGTGCTGCAGCAGATTGGCGATACGCACTGGCCGACTTTGGCATTGGGGCTTTCGGCACTGGCGCTGATGCTGCTGCTCAAGCGCTACTGCCCGAAGTGGCCGAATGTGCTGATCGCGGTGGCACTGACCACGGTGGTGAGCTGGCAGACGGGGTTCGAGCGCTCGATGGAGGCCCCGCTGCAGGCGGTGCATAACGAGGAAGCGCGCCGGCTCATCAGTGAGCACCTTGCACAGAACGAGGAGATCGACGCTCAGCGGGCGCGGCTGGTCGAGCGACGCGCAGCGCTGGCGGCGCTGCGCGGCAAGACGAAGACGCCGCGGATTCGCATTGTTGCGCTGGAAAGCGAGATCGAACTGCTTCGCCTGCAGCTTGAAGAAGCGGCGCGCGAGCACGCCGCGCGCCGCAGATCGTTGCGCCAGCTGGATTTCATTGCGGTGGAGGAACCGCGGGGCGGACTCGTGCTGTATCTGGCTGACGCGGTGCCGACCGCCGGCGACTTGCAAGCACGGCGCTGGCGGGTCCGCAATGTCGACGAACGTGGCGTGCAGCTTGCCGGGCGCGGTGCGGTCGTCGGTGCGATCCCGTCGGGCCTGCCCGACCTGGCCATGCCGCAACTGGACTGGCCGGCGATGACCCAACTGCTGTCAGCGGCACTGGTGATCGCCCTGGTCGGCTTCATGGAGGCGATCTCGATCGCCAAGGCGATCGCGGCCAAAACTCGTGCGCGTGTCGATCCGAACCAGGAACTGATCGGACAGGGTTTGGCCAATATCACGGCCAGCCTGTCACAGTCATTTCCGGTCAGCGGCTCGTTCTCGCGCTCGGCGGTGAACTTGAGCGCCGGCGCGGCGACCGGCCTGTCCTCGGTCTTCTCGGGGCTACTGGTATTGGCGACGCTGCTCTTTCTTACCCCGCTGCTGTATCACCTGCCGCTTGCCGTGCTTGCAGCGGTCATCATGCTGGCCGTGGTGAGCTTGATCAATTTCAGGGCTTTGCTGCACGCCTGGTTGATCCACAAGCATGATGGACTGGCGGCCGGCGCGACTTTTGTCGGCACGCTCGCGTTCGCGCCGCACCTCGACATGGGCATCTTGTTCGGCGTTGTGGTGGCGATCGGCCTGTTCTTGCACCGCAGGATGCGGCCGCGCGTGGAAATCCTCGCCTGGCGTCCCGACGACCCGGCAACCGAGGGTGACACGGGCCAGCCAGCGACGAGCGGCCCGACAGTCGTTCCCGTGCGCTTCGAGGGCGCACTGATTTTCGTGAACGTCGCCTATTTCGAGGACAGCGTGCTGGAGGCGCTGGCGCGGTTTCCGCAGGCGCGTGCGGTCCTGATCGTCGGCAGCGGCATCAACGAGATCGACGTATCCGGCGCCGAAATGATCGGCGCAATCGCCGAACGATTGCAGCAGTCGGGCGTATCGCTTTACCTGTGCAGTCTGCGCCATCCGGTGACCGAGGTGCTCACGCGCGCCGGGGTCAGCCGCATGATCCCTGCCGAGCGCATCTTCCGTTCACGGGAAGAGGCGATGCGCGTCCTGCGGCAACGCTACGCGGACGCAAGCGCCTGAGCGGCAACGCCAGGCGCTGAATGGTCGCAGCGCTATCGGGCGAGTCCGAGCGCTTCACGAGCAACCGCGTCGAGCAGCGCCTCAACTTCCTTCAGCGATGCTTTCGAGGCGGCGGAGCCGTCGGGACGCCATGGGCGGCGGTAGGACACAAACACCTTGCCTGGCTCCTGCGCCGTGGCATACACGACCATCGTGTACGGGCACATCGACACGTTGGCCAAGTCGGCTTCCATCGTCTTGCGTGACAACGTGGCGCTGCAAAAGACGAACGCCTGCGCGTCGGCATACAGTTTCTTCGCCGAGCCGACATCCTTGCCGGTGCGCTCGAGCATCCGATTGATGAACGACTGGTAGTCGATCACCAGTCCCTTGGTTTCGATCGCGGCTTTCAGGTCATCGCGCACGTCCTCGAACTTGGCCTGTTTCGAATAGGTCACCAGGGGATTGGGATCGGCGGCAATGGCGACCGAACAGAATGCCGCGATCACGACGACACCTAACGCGCGGAACATGGAAAACTCCTCGATCGGTGAGAGGGACCAAAAGCATCGCACGGTCGCTGCGCGCCGGTGTTGAGCGAGCGCAGTCAAATGTCCACTTGTGACTTCAGCAGCCAGCGACTGGGCGCTGCGGCCCGCACCGGCGTTGCGCACTGCGGCAAGGGCCGCGCTTCCCCTGCGGT
>JBFINI010000243.1:0-5419 GCA_041611275.1 Burkholderiaceae bacterium | reverse complement strand
GGTGCCGATACGCCGCTGTCGTTCCCGGTGATCTTCCCGGCTGGCGAGACTTCACAGTTCGGCGTCGGCTTTGCGGTCACCCAACTGTCGCAGGACGGCTTTACCACCGGCCGGATTGCCGGCTTCTCGATCGGCTCCGACGGCGTGATCCTCGGCCGCTACACCAACGGGCAGACGCGGGCGCAGGGCCAGATCGTGCTGGCCGATTTCATCAATGCGCAGGGGCTGGTATCGATGGGCAACAACCAGTGGGCCGAATCTTCCGATTCCGGCCAGCCGCTGGTGGCGCCGCCGGGATCGGGTTCACTGGGCATCCTGCAGGCGGGCGCGCTGGAGGAATCCAACGTCGACATGACCGAGGAGCTGGTGCGGATGATCACCGCGCAGCGCGTCTACCAGGCCAACGCTCAGACGATCCGCACGCAGGACCAGCTTCTGCAGACGCTGGTCAATCTCCGTTGATCGATACGAGCGCCTGGCGTTCTGATCGGCGCTGATCAAGCACGGCAGGCCAAGCGAGTCATTCATGGATCGGTTGATCTACACCGCGATGACCGGCGCCAAGCACCTGCTGTATCGGCAGGATGCGCTGGCGCAGAACCTGGCCAATGCCCATACGACGGGCTATCGCGCCGACACGGTGGCGTTTCGTGCCGTTCCGGCGCAAGGGCAGGAAGCCGGCACGCGCGTGTTCACGGTGGAGACAACCACCGGTGCGGACTTCACGCCCGGGCCGATGCTGGCCACCGGCCGTTCGCTCGATGTCGCCATACAGGGCAGCGGTTGGCTGGCGGTGCAGGCGAGCGACGGCACCGAGGCCTACACCCGGGCCGGCAGCCTGCAGATCGGCGCCGATGGCACGCTGCAGTTGCCCAACGGCCTGCCGGTGCTCGGCGACGGCGGCCCGATCGCGGTGCCGGCGAACGCGCAGTTGAGCGTTGCCGCCGACGGCACGATCTCGGCGACGACCCCGGGAGCCCGTACGGTCGCCACGGTCGGGCGGCTGAAGCTGGTCAATCCGCCGGCGGCGCAGATGAGCAAAGCCACGGACGGCCTGTTTCGCATGGCCGATGGTGACATCGCGCCAGCGGACGCAGGGGTGCGGCTGGCCGAAGGCACGCTCGAAGGCAGCAATGTCAATGTGGTGGAAGCGCTGGTCGGCATGATCGCGGTGGCCCGCCAGTTCGAGCTGCAGATGAAGCTGTTGCAAAGTGCCGAGCAGAACGAGCAGAAGGCCGGCTCGCTGGTCAGCAACGCATGAAACGATCTATCTAACGAGAGCGATCAAGATGATCAGAAGCCTGTGGATTGCCAAGACCGGTCTGGATGCGCAGCAGACGCAGATGGACGCGATTTCGAACAACCTCGCCAACGTCGGCACCAGCGGCTTCAAGCGCGCCCGCGTCGCTTTCGAGGACCTGCTGTACCAGAACGTGCGCCAGGCCGGGGCCAACTCGTCGCAACAAACGCAGCTGCCAACCGGGTTGCAGCTGGGCACCGGAGTGCGGCCGACGGCCAGCGTGCGCATGCATACGCAGGGCAATCTGCAAAAGACCGAAAACCCGCTCGACCTGGCGATCAATGGCCAGGGGTTCCTCCAGATCCAGCTGCCCGATGGCACGACCGGCTACACGCGTGATGGATCGTTCCACGTCGATGCCAACGGCCAGATCGTCACCAGCAATGGCTTCGCTCTGGCGCCGGCAATCACCGTGCCGCCCGGCGCGCAAAGCGTGACGATCGGCCAGGACGGCACCGTGACCGTCACGCTGGCTGGTCAGCCTGCGCCGCAGAACATCGGCCAGGTGCAGCTGGCCAGCTTCGCCAATGCGGCCGGGCTCGAGTCGCGCGGCCAGAACCTGTTCGTCGAGACTGCGGCCTCTGGCACGCCGAATGCGAACACGCCGGGAACCAACGGTCTGGGCCTGCTGCAGCAGGGCTACGTCGAAACCAGCAACGTCAATGTCGTCGAGGAGCTCGTGTCGATGATCCAGACCCAGCGCGCCTACGAGATCAACTCGAAGGCGATCCAGACGTCCGATCAGATGCTCGGTCGCCTGTCACAGCTGTAATTGGCGATCGTTGAGCGGATGACCGAAGGAGTCGACGTGGCATTTCCTGAGCACCTGGTCGGTGCGACATGGCGTTCGTCGCGCCGATGGTTGGCGCTTGGCCTCTTGATCGCCGCCGGCACGATCAGCGGTTGCGCCAGCCCGCGTCATCCGGTGATCGCCGATGGCACAACAAGTGCGCGTCCGGTGCCGACCGTTGCAGCGGCTGCCGCATCGAACGGCGGCATCTTTCAGGCAGCGGCCTACCGGCCGCTGTTCGAGGATCGTAGGCCGCGTCTGGTCGGTGATCTGCTGACGATCACCATCAATGAGCGACTGAACGCCTCGCAGAAGGCCAATTCGAGCGCCGAGCGCAAGAGCGACTTCGAGGTCGGGCTGCCCGGCGTCAAGGGGGTCTTCGGACAGAAGGTCAATCCGCTCGATGCCAAGGCGAATACGGCCAACACCTTCGATGGCAAGGGCGCCACCGAATCGAGCAACCTGTTCAGCGGCACGATCACCGTGACGGTGATCGAGGTGCTCGGCAACGGCAACCTGCGCGTCGCCGGCGAAAAGCAGATCGGCATCCGGCAGAACTCCGAAGTGCTGCGGTTTTCCGGTGTCGTCGATCCGGCGCAGATCCAGCCCGGCAACGTGGTGAGCTCGACGCAGGTTGCCGATGCCCGTCTCGACTACCGCGGCGGCGGTTATATCGAGGAAGCGCAGATTCAAGGCTGGCTGGGGCGTTTCTTCAACTCGATCTCGCCGTTCTGAGCATGCTTGCCATGAATGCAGAAGCTACTTCGTCGTGCGGCGGACTAAGGGCTCCCGGGACAGTCGCTGTGCTGTCCTCCGCTGTGCAATGTCTCCTTGCCTTCTTGATTGCTTTCGGCGGGCTGACCGCCCCGGCGCAGGCCGAGCGGATCCGCGACCTGGCCAGTGTGCAGGGGGTGCGGCCCAACCAGTTGATCGGCTACGGCCTGGTGGTTGGGCTCGACGGCTCTGGCGACCAGACGACCCAAACGCCATTCACCGTCCAGAGCCTGCAGGCGATGCTGACCCAGCTTGGCATCACCCTGCCGCCGGGCACGAGCCTGCAGTTGAAGAACGTCGCTGCGGTGATGGTCACCTCGACGCTGCCCGCGTTCGCGCAGCCGGGGCAGCCACTCGATGTCACCGTCTCGTCGCTCGGCAACGCCAAGAGTCTGCGCGGTGGCACCTTGCTGATGACGCCACTGAAAGGCGCTGACGCACAGATCTACGCGGTGGCCCAGGGCAACGTGCTCGTCGGCGGCGCCGGTGCCGCGCAAGGCGGCAGCAAGGTGCAGATCAATCATCTCGCTGCCGGGCGAATTCCCGCCGGGGCAACGGTTGAGCGTGCGGTGGCCAGCCCCTTCGCGGCGGCCGATCGCCTTCGACTCGAACTGGCCAGTGGCGATTTTTCCACCGCTGCGGCGATGGCGGCGGCGATCAACGCGCGTTTCGGCGACGGCACGTCAAGCGCTGTCGATGCCCGTGTCGTTGAAGTGCGCGCGCCGGCGGGCAGCCATGAACGCGTTCGTTTCATGGCCGAGCTCGAGAACCTTGAGGTGGCAGTCGTGCAGCCGAGCGCAAGGGTGATCATCAACGCGCGTACCGGCTCGATCGTGATGAATCGCGCGGTGACGCTCGAGCCTGCGGCCGTCGCGCACGGCAACTTGTCGGTGACGATCTCGTCGCAGCCGGTGATCTCGCAACCGGCGCCGCTGTCGCAGGGCCAGACCGTGGTCAGCGAGCGCGCCGACATCCAGATCAAGCAGGACGGCGGCAATCTGATGCAGATTTCCGGCGGCGCCAACCTCGCTGACGTGGTGCGCGCGCTGAACGCACTCGGCGCCAATGCGCAGGATCTGCTGGCGATCCTGCAGGCGCTGAAGGCGGCGGGCGCATTGCGTGCCGACCTCGAAATCATCTAAGCGATGAAGCCGCTCGCCGGTCTGCCGTCCAGCGCTTCGATCGCCCATGAACTGGCCGCCGACAGCCGTTCACTCGACGCGCTCAAGCGCGATGCCGGCCGTGACCCGCGCCAGGCGATCAAGTCGGCGGCACGGCAGTTCGAGGCGATGTTCATGCAGATGGTGTTGAAAAGCATGCGCGAGGCGACGCCGAAATCGGGCCTGCTCGATTCCTCGGCGGGCGACTTGTACAACGGCATGCTCGATCAGCAGCTGGCCAGTACAGTGTCCGGCGGCAGCGGCCTGGCCAGCATCATTGAACGGCAACTGACACGACACATGCGGGCCACGGCACCGGCGACACCGGCATCGGGCGACGCTGCGCGGGCTCCGAAATCAACAGCGCTGCCTGCAGTGGCTGGTCAGACACCGGCGGCGGCACCGCTCGCCGCGCAATTTTCCGTCGGCGGCGGTGTCTCGCGCAGCAGCCCGACGGTGAGTGCCGGTGATGGCCCTTCCGCGGCCACGAGCGGCGCGACCGCACAAAAAGCGTTTGTCAACCGGATGTGGGACCACGCGCTTCTCGCACAACGGGAAACCGGGTTGCCGGCCAGATTCATCATCGGCCAGGCGGCACTCGAGTCCGGCTGGGGCAGCCGCGAGATCGCGGGCAGCGACGGCATACGCAGCTTCAATCTGTTCGGCATCAAGGCCACCGGTGGCTGGCAAGGCCGGACCGTCGAGGCGGTGACGACCGAGTATGAGAATGGCGTTGCCGTGCGCAAGGTCGAGAAGTTCCGCGCTTATAACGGCTACGGCGAGGCTTTCCGCGATTGGGCGCGCCTGCTCAGCGCTAACCCCCGCTATGCGCAAGTGCTGGCGCAGGGAACCGACGCCGCCGGATTCGCCTCCGGACTGCAGCGCGCCGGCTACGCAACCGATCCGAACTACGCCGCCAAGTTGCGGCGGGTCATCGAGGCGGCGCAGGCGCTACGCCCGCTCGGCTGATCGATGCGACAACGCAATACAGCGAATTGGCCTGAAGAACTCGCGCCGTCTGCCGATACAGCATCTCAGGACCGGAAACGATGAGCAGCGGACTCTTTTCGATTGGCACCAGTGCGCTTAACGCGGCCTACACAGCGCTGCGCACGGCGAGCAACAACGTCGCCAACATCAACACGCCTGGCTACTCGCGACAGATCGTCGTGCTGCAGCCTGAAGTCGGCGCCTACATCGGCGGCACTTACCTCGGCCAGGGCGTGTCGGTGGCCGACGTGCGTCGCGTCTACAGCGAATTTCTCACCCAGCAGGCGCATCAGGCGCAGGCGCAGGCGTCCGGCGCGACGATGCGCCACCAGCAGCTGGCGCAGGTAACCAACCTGTTTGCCGATCCGACCACCGGGATCGGCTCGGCCATCGATTCGTTCTTCC
>JBFINI010000242.1:0-5432 GCA_041611275.1 Burkholderiaceae bacterium | reverse complement strand
GCCGGGCCTTCGATCCCGGTCGAGATCCAGGGCCTGTCCGACGTGCCGGCCGCCGGCGACGAGCTGATCGTGCTCGGCGACGAGAAGAAGGCGCGCGAGATCGCGCTGTATCGCCAGGGCAAGTTCCGCGACACCAAGCTGGCCAAGCAGCAGGCGGCGAAGCTGGAGAACATGTTCGAGCAGATCGGCGAAAGCAAGACGCTGCCGCTGATCATCAAGGCCGACGTGCAGGGCTCGCAGGAGGCGCTGGTGCACGCGCTGACCAAGCTGTCGACCGACGAGGTCAAGGTGCAGGTCGTGCACGCCGCGGTTGGCGGCATTTCCGAATCCGACGTCGGACTGGCGATCGCGTCGAAGGCGGTGATCATCGGTTTCAACGTGCGCGCCGACCAGCTGGCGCGCAAGATGGCCGAAAGTGGCGGCATCGACATCCGCTACTACAACATCATCTACGACGCGGTCGACGAGGTGAAGGCGGCGCTGTCCGGCATGCTGGCGCCCGAGCAGCGCGAGCAGGTGCTCGGCCTCGTGGAGATCCGGCAGATCTTCCGCGTGCCGAAGATCGGCTCGGTGGCCGGTTGCATGGTGCTCGACGGCCTGGTCAAGCGCGGCGCCAGCGCGCGCCTGCTGCGCGACAACGTCGTGATCTGGACGGGCGAGCTGTCGTCGTTGAAGCGCTTCAAGGACGATGTGCGCGAGGTCAAGGCCGGATTCGAGTGCGGCCTGAGCCTGAAGGGCTACGACGACATCAAGGAAGCCGATCAGCTCGAGATCTTCGAGGTCCAGGAGGTGGCGCGCACGTTGTGATGACGAGTGACGGCGGGTCCGTGCGCCGTGGAGGAGTTCGAGCAACTCATCATCGCGGCGGCGACAGGCCGTGCTTCCGGCAAACGCCGCAGTGGCTCATCATCGCCTCGCGCCTGCAGTCATGCGCAAGATGTCGTCCAAACCCCAACGCGGCCAGCGAATTGCTGACCAGATCCAGCGCGATCTCGCCGAGCTGATCCGCACCGAAGTTGGCGATCCGCGCGTCGGCCTGGTGACCGTGAGCGGGGTTGAAGTCACGCCCGACTACGCGCACGCCAAGGTGTATTTCACGGTGATCGGCGCCGAGGCTGATGTGGCCGCAGCGGGGCTGAATTCGGCAGCCGGCCATCTGCACAATCTGCTGTTCAAACGCATGCGCATTCATACGGTGCCGCGGTTGCACTTCGTGCACGACACTTCGGTCGAGCGCGGATTCGAGATTGACCGGCTGATCGACCAGGCCGTCGGCCGCAGCAAGTAGGCGCGGAGCGCATAGCGGATGAGACGACCGAAAGGCGATGCGGTCGACGGCGTACTGCTGCTGGACAAGACGGCCGGCATCACCTCGAATCTTGCTTTGCTGAAGGCCAGGCGGCTGCTGGCTGCGCGCAAGGCCGGCCATACCGGCACGCTCGATCCGCTGGCCACCGGCTTGTTGCCGCTCACCTTCGGTGAGGCGACCAAGTTTGCCGCGGACCTGCTCGATGCCGACAAAGGCTACGAGGCGCACGTCCGTTTTGGCGTCACCACCCGCACCGGCGATGCCGAAGGCGAGGTCACTGCGATGAGACCGGTGCAATTGGACCGTGCCGAACTCGAGGCGGTGCTGGCGCGCTTCGCTGGTGAAATCATGCAGGTGCCGCCGATGCACTCGGCGCTCAAGCGCGACGGCCGGCCGCTGTACGAACTGGCCCGCGCCGGGCAGGAAGTTGAGCGTGCGCCACGCGCCGTGCGTATCGCAAGACTGCAACTGGAGACGCTTGACGGCGCGGAGGCTCGGCTTGTCGTGGAGTGCAGCAAGGGTACTTACGTGCGCGTCCTGGCCGAGGATATTGGCGCGGCGCTCGGCTGCGGCGCACACCTTGCCGGACTGCGCCGCACGCGCGTCGGCGCGTTGACGCTCGATGGCGCCGTGACGCTGGACGAACTTGAAGCCCTTGATTTGCCGGCCCGTCGATCGAGGCTGCTGCCGCTCGATGCGCTGCTGGCCAGTTTGCCGCGCGTGGAACTGCAGGCGGGTGACGCCGGGCGTTTTTCGCAGGGCCAGCGCCTGCCGCTGCGCATCGCCGCCTGCCACCGCGTGCGCGTCTACGAAAAGACGCGGCTGCTCGGCGTGGCCAGCGTCGACGAGGACGGCGTGCTGGCGCCGCAGCGCCTGATCCAGGCCGCTGCCCACTGAATTGGAACGAGGAATGACCATGAACCGCCGCGCCCTGCGCAACATCGCCATCATCGCCCACGTCGACCACGGCAAGACCACGCTGGTCGACAAGCTGCTTGCCCAGTCAGGGACCTTCCGCGAAAACCAGCACGTGGCCGAGCGGGTGATGGACTCGAACGACCTCGAACGCGAGCGCGGCATCACGATCCTGGCCAAGAACTGTGCGGTCGATTACGCCGGCACGCACATCAACATCGTCGACACGCCGGGCCATGCCGACTTCGGCGGCGAGGTCGAGCGCGTCCTGTCGATGGTCGATGGCGTGCTGCTGCTGGTCGACGCGGTCGAGGGGCCGATGCCACAGACGCGCTTCGTCACCCGCAAGGCGCTGGCGCTGGGACTCAAACCCATCGTGGTGGTCAACAAGATCGACCGCGACGGCTGCCGGCCCGATTACGTGGTCAATGCGACCTTTGATCTGTTCGACAAGCTCGGCGCCAGCGAGGAGCAGCTCGACTTCCCGGTCATCTACGCCTCGGCGCTCGGCGGCTACGCGGGTATCTCGCCCAACGTGCGCAGCGGCGACCTGCGGCCACTGTTCGACGCGATCCTCGAGCAGGTGCCGGTGCGCGAGGACGATCCGAACGGGCCGCTGCAATTGCAGATCTGCTCGCTCGACTATTCGAGCTACGTCGGCAAGATCGGCATCGGCCGGGTGCGTCGCGGCCGCATTCGCACTGGCCAGGAAGTCGCGGTGCTCAATGGCCCCAATGCAGTGCCGGTCAAGGGCCGCGTCAACCAGGTGCTGAAATTCAAGGGTCTGGCGCGCGAACTGGTCGACGAGGCGGAGGCCGGAGACATCGTGCTGGTCAACGGCATCGAGGAACTCGGTATCGGCACGACGCTGTGCCCGGTTGATGAACCGGAGGCGCTGCCGCTGCTGACGGTGGACGAACCGACGCTGGTGATGAACTTCTGTGTGAACACCAGCCCGCTGGCCGGGCGCGAGGGCAAGTACGTGACCAGCCGGCAGCTGCGCGAACGGCTCGAGCGCGAGCTGAAGTCGAATGTCGCCATGCGCATGCGCGAGACGGCGGACGAGACGATCTTCGAGGTTGCCGGCCGCGGTGAGTTGCACCTGACGATCTTGATCGAGAACATGCGACGCGAGGGCTACGAGCTCGCCGTGTCGCGGCCGCGCGTTCTGCACAAGGACATCGATGGCGAAAAGTGCGAGCCGTACGAGCTGCTGACGGTCGATATCGAGGAACAGCATCAGGGCGCGGTGATGGAGGAACTCGGCCGGCGCAAGGGCGAGCTTTCCGACATGCAGCCCGACGGCCGTGGCCGCGTGCGGCTGGAGTACTGCATCCCGGCACGCGGGCTGATCGGCTTTCAGGGCGATTTTATGACCACGACGCGTGGCACCGGGCTGATGAGCCATGTGTTCGACGACTATGCGCCGGTCAAGGCTGGCGAACTCGGCGAGCGGCGTAACGGCGTGTTGATATCGCAGGACGACGGCGAGGCGGTTGCCTATGCGCTGTGGAAGCTGCAGGAACGCGGACGCATGTTCGTCAGCCCCGGTGAGAAGCTGTACGAAGGCATGATCATCGGCATCCATTCGCGCGATAACGATCTCGTGGTCAATCCGATCCGCGAGAAGAAGCTCACCAACGTGCGCGCCTCCGGCAAGGACGAGCACATCGACCTGGTGCCGCCGATCACGCTGACGCTCGAATATGCGGTCGAGTTCATTGCCGATGACGAACTGGTGGAGGTCACGCCGCAGAACATCCGCCTGCGCAAGCGCCACCTGAAAGATCACGAGCGCAAGCGCGCCGTGCGCGAGGCCGCCTGAGGCCGGCACGGCCCCGGCGATGCGGGAACTGACGGGCGCGCCGTCCGTGGCAGCCGCTGAATCGGGCGGCGCGCACGGTCGCGCCATCGTGCTGATGATCGTCGCTGCGGCCCTATGGTCGATGGCCGGTGTGGTCACGCGGCACCTGACGCCATCGCTGCAGACTGACGGGCGCTTCGAGATCACCTTCTGGCGCAGCCTGTTCGCCGCGCTCACAGTGGCCGGCTACCTGCTGCTGGTGCGGCGCGAAGGGCTGCGGCCGGTGTGGGCCACCGGCAGATTCGGCCTGATCTCCGGCAGCATGTGGGCGGTCATGTTCATCTTCTTCATGCTGGCGCTGACCTTCACCACGGTGGCCAACACGCTGCTGGTGATGAGCATTGGCCCGCTGGTCACCGCGGTGCTCGCCTGGCTGGTGTTGCGCACGCCGGTGCCGGCGCGGACCTGGCTGGCGATCGGCGCGGCCACGCTCGGCATGGCCTGGATGTTTGCCCGCGGCGGCGGCGCGTTGCCCGGCGGCAATCACATCGTTGGCATGCTGATCGCGCTGGCGGTGCCGCTGGCCGCGGCCATCAACCTGGTGCTGTTGCAGAAGACCCGCGCCCGCGTCGACCTGGTGCCGGCCGTTTTCCTCGGCGGGGCGATCTCCGCCGCGCTGATGTTGCCGCTGGCCATGCCGTTTCAGGCGGCGCCGCGAGATGTCGCTCTGCTGGCGCTGCTCGGATTCTTTCAGCTTGGTCTGCCGTGCATGCTGATGGTGGTTGCCGCGCGCAATTTGTCGGCTCCTGAGGTTTCGCTGCTGGCGCTGCTCGAGGTCTTGCTCGGTCCGCTATGGGCATGGCTCGGTGCCGGCGAGGTGCCGGCGATGGGCACTGTGCTCGGCGGCTTGCTGGTGCTGGCGGCGCTGGTGGCCAACGAAGTGGCCGCCTTGCGCGAGCGGCAGCGATAGCGCGGCCTACGCGCGCACGTGTAGGTCGTCGGTGGCGAAGACGAGGTCGAGCGGCTTGATGACAACCTGCTTTTCACCTCTTTCCACCGTTCCAGCGTGCCAGGCGCGCACGCCGCAGGTCGCGGCGATTTCGATCACCTTCGCTGCCAGCGCCGGATGAACGAACAGCGCAAAGCCGGCGCCCATGTTGAGGTTGCCGTAGGCCTCGCGATCATCGATGCCGGCGTGCTGCTGGATGAACTGCAGCACCGCCGGCACCGGCGGCGCGCTTCGCATGCGGTAGGTGAACTCGCCCGGATGGCGCATCAGCTTGCGCCAGCCGTGGCCGGTGATGTTGACGCAGTAGTGCGGCACGATGCCGGCGTGCGCCAGCGCTTCGGTCACCGGCGAATACAGCAGCGTCGGCGCCAGCAACGCCTCGCCATACAGCGTGC
>JBFINI010000241.1:0-5441 GCA_041611275.1 Burkholderiaceae bacterium | reverse complement strand
GTACTGCCGGCAGCCGCCTTGCTCGACTTTTGGTTGCGCGGATGAAGACGATCACCTTGCTTGGAGCGACGGGCTCGATCGGCGCCAGCACGCTGGACGTCATCGCTCGTCATCCCGGGCGCTTCAGGCTGTTCGCGGTCACTGCCGGCAGTGACGTCGAGGCGCTGGTTCGCATTTGTTCCCGGCATCAGCCGCAGGTTGCGGTGATCGCCGACGCGGGCAGGGAGGCGGCGCTGCGACAGGCATTGAACGCGGCCGGGCTGCAAACGGTCGCCCGCGGCGGTGCGGCGGCGCTAGCCGAAGTCGCCTGCGCGCCGCAGACGGATACGGTCGTGGCGGCCATCGTCGGCGCCGCCGGGCTGGTGCCGACCATTGCCGCCGCCCGCGCCGGCAAGCGGGTCCTGCTGGCCAACAAGGAAGCCATCGTCTGCGCCGGGCGGTTGCTGGTCGATGCCGTGCGTGCCGGCAACGGCGAGTTGCTGCCGGTGGACAGCGAGCACAGCGCGATACACCAGTGTCTGGCCGGCGCCAGCAGCGCTGGACGCGAAGTACGAAGGCTGATCCTCACTGCCTCGGGCGGACCGTTCCGAACCCGCGCCGATCTCGCCGACGTTTCGCCAGAAGAGGCGTGTGCCCACCCGAACTGGGTGATGGGGCGCAAGATCTCCGTCGACTCAGCGACGCTGATGAACAAGGGCCTGGAGGTCATCGAGGCCAGCTGGCTGTTCGGTTTCCCGGCGGAACGGATCGAAGTTGTCGTGCACCCGCAAAGCGTGATCCACTCGATGGTCGAATTCGTCGACGGCTCGGTCGTCGCCCAGCTCGGCGCGCCCGATATGCGCACGCCGATTGCGTATGCCTTGGCCTATCCGGAGCGCATCGAAAGCGGCTCCGCTTCGCTCGACTTCACCCAGCTCGGCAACCTGAGCTTCGAGGCGCCGGATGCTCAGCGCTTTCGCTGTCTTGCGCTGGCCTTCACGGCGCTGTCGCGCGGAACGGCGAGCACAGCGACGCTGAACGCGGCCAACGAAATCGCGGTCGAAGCTTTTCTTCAGCGGCGCCTGCCGTTTACCGCCATCGCCGATGTGATCGAAGAGACGCTTGCCCAGATGAATGTCGACGAACCGGAATGCGTCGATGCGGTCCTGCAGATCGACAGTCAGGCGCGGCGCCTGGCCGCGCGGCGAGTGGGCGAGCTCGCGGATCGGCGCTTGATGGGCATCGCCTGATGACGGCCGTTACGACGTTACTGGCCTTTCTTGTCACGCTCGGCCTGCTGATCGTGATCCACGAGTTCGGCCATTACTGGGTCGCCAGGCGCTGCGGCGTGCGTGTGCTGCGGTTCTCGATCGGCTTCGGCAAGCCGATCTGGAAACGCGTTTATGGCGCTGACCGGACCGAATGGGTCGTCGCCGCCGTGCCGCTCGGTGGGTACGTGCGCATGCTCGACGAGCGCGACCCTGACAGTGAGCCGGCGCTGCTCGGCGACCTGTCGCGCGCCTTTAATCGCCAACCGATCGCCAAGCGCATCGCCATCGTGCTGGCCGGGCCGGTGGCGAATCTGTTGCTGGCCGTCGGCGTGTACTGGGCCTTGAATGTCGCCGGCACTCTGGAAACGCGCGCCGTGCTCGGTAAGCCGGCCGCCGAGACGATTGCCGCACGGGCGGGCATCCAGGAAGGCGATCAGGTGGTCACTGTCGATGGCGAGGCGGTTCGCGCCTACAGCGATCTGCGCTGGAAGCTGCTCGAGCGGGCGGTCGATCGGGCGTCAGTCGAGATCGTGGTTCGCGAAAGCGGCGGCGCCGAGCGAACGTTGCGGCTCGACCTGGCGCTATTGGGGCCGGGTGAGATTGACCAGACCGTATTCGGCCGCATCGGCATTGCGCCGGCCGAACCGCAGGCGGTCGTTCGGCAGCTCTCGCCCGACGGCGCAGCGCTGCAGGCCGGCATGCGCGCCGGCGACCGGTTTGTCAGCATCGACGGCAAGCCGACACCACGCTCGCGTGATGTCAGCGTCGCCGTGCGCGAAGCGCCGCAACGCGACCTGCAGGTCGTTATCGAACGCGACGGTCGGCGACAGACACTACGAATGCAGCCGGCCGCGGTGCAGATCAACGGGGAGACGATCGGCCGCATCGGCGTGGACTTCCGCGATCTTGTCGAGGTTCGCTACGGACCAGTCGAGAGCGTCGGTCTCGCGGTCGAACGCACCTGGGATACAGCGATCTTCTCATTGCGCATGCTGGGCAAGATGATCACCGGCGAGGCGTCGTGGCGCAATCTTTCCGGGCCGGTGACGATCGCCGACTACGCGGGCCAGACCGCTCGCATTGGCATGGTCGCTTATCTGAGTTTTCTCGCACTGGTTTCGATCAGTCTCGGCGTGCTCAATCTACTGCCGATTCCGATGCTCGATGGTGGACACTTGCTGTACTATCTCGTCGAATTTCTGAAGGGCAGCCCGCCAGCCGACTGGATTGTCGAGTGGGGACAGCGCGCAGGGATTGGCGTGCTCGTGATGCTCACCGCGCTGGCGCTATACAACGATCTGACCCGGCTGCTGGCGTAAGTCTCCATCGTGTTCAAGCTTTTCTCGAAAACGCGTCCGCACGGGCGCCGGCCGCGCGGAGCCGCATTTGCGCTGCGCCCATCAGCGGCGCTGCTCATCGCCGTCTTTGCAGGCGGCGCGCTGGCGCAGGAATTCGTCATTCGCGACATCCGCGTCGAGGGCATCCAGCGCACCGAGGCCGGAACGGTATTTAGCTACCTGCCGCTGCGCGTTGGCGACCGTTACGACCCCGAGCGCGGCTCGGCCGCGATTCGCGCGCTGTTCGCCACCGGATTGTTCAAAGATGTGCGCTTCCAGGCCGAAGGCGATGTACTGGTGGTCATTGTCGAGGAGCGACCGGCGATCGCCGAGGTGAAACTCGACGGTGTGAAGGAGTTCGACAAGGATGCGGTGCTCAAGTCGCTGAAGGAAGTCGGTCTCGGGGAAGCGCGCACCTTCGACCGTTCGCTGCTCGAGCGCGCCGAACAGGAACTGAAGCGGCAGTATCTGAGCCGCGGCCTGTATGGGGTCGAAGTCAAAACGACGGTGACGCCGGTCGAGCGCAATCGGGTCAACGTGCTGATTGCTGTTGATGAGGGCGAAACGGCGCGGATCCGTTCGATCCGCTTCACCGGCAACAAGGCGTTTTCGGAAGGCACGCTGCGCGACCAGATCGAACTGTCGACGCCGGGGTGGTGGACCTGGTACAGCAAGCGCGACCAGTATGCGCGCCCGAAGCTGGCAGGCGACCTGGAATCGCTGCGCTCGTACTACCTGAATCGCGGCTATCTGGACTTCAACATCGAGTCGACGCAGGTATCCATCAGTCCGGATAAGCGCGATATCCACATCACCATCAACGTCGTCGAGGGCGAGCGCTATACGGTCTCGCAAGTCAATCTCGCCGGTGAACTGCTCGGACTGGACGAGGAACTGCGTTCGCTGATCGACGTGAAAGCGGGCGACACGTTCAGCGCCGAGCGATTCAATGCCGTCTCCAAGCGCATCACCGACCGGCTCGGCGCGCTCGGCTACGCGTTTGCCAGCGCCAATGCGGTACCGGAGGCGAACCGCGAGAAGCGCGAAGTCGCCTTCACCTTCTTCGTCGATCCCGGCCGTCGCGTCTATGTGCGGCGGGTCAATATCGCTGGCAACTCGCGCACGCGTGACGATGTCATCCGCCGCGAGGTGCGGCAGTTCGAAAATGCCTGGTTCGACACCGAAAAGGTTCGGCTATCCCGCGACCGCATCGACCGCCTGGGCTACTTCGAGAAGGTGGAGGTCGAAACGCCGGCGGTGCCCGGATCGTTCGACCAGGTTGACGTCAATTTCTCGATCACCGAGAGGCCGACCGGGCAGATCCAGGCCGGTGCCGGCTTTTCCAGCACCGAAAAGCTCGTGCTGCAGGCGGCCTACTCGCAGCAGAACGTACTGGGTTCCGGACATGCCATATCGCTGGAACTGAACACCAGCCGGGCGACCCGCACGCTCGCGCTGACGCACACGGACCCCTACGTCACGCTTGACGGCATCAGTCGCACCATCGAGCTGGTCGACCGCAAGTCCGATCTGGCGCGGCTGAATCTTGGCACGGTCGACCTCGCGTCGAGGGTCGGAGCCATGCGCTTCGGCGTACCGTTCACCGAGTTCGACACGGTGTTCTTCGGGCTCGGCTACGAAGGCACGAAGATCGGCCTGACCGATCAGAGCCCGCAGGTCTACAAGGACTACGTGCGTGACTTCGGCGACTCACCAAGCGCGTTGGTGGCGACGATTGGCTGGTCGCGGGACAGCCGCGACAATCTGCTGGTGCCATCGCGGGGCATGTACCAGCGCGCGTTCCTCGAAGGCGCGGTGCCGGCGCTGGACCTGCGCTATTACCGGCTGACTTACCAGCATCAGCGCTACCTGCCTCTGACCAACCGCTTCACGCTGGCGTTCAACGGCGAACTTGGCTATGGCGGTGCTTACGGCGGTAAGCCTTATCCGGTCTTCAAGAACTTCTACGCAGGTGGCATCGGCAGCGTGCGCGGATATGACGGCGGATCATTGGGTCCGCGCGACGAATTCGGAACCCCCCTCGGCGGCACCCGCCGCATCAACTTTTCGATCGAGGCGCTGACGCCGCTGCCCGGGGCTGACCGCACGTTGCGGGTGCTGGGTTTCGTCGATGGCGGGCAGGTCTTCGGCGACGACGACAAGGTGCGCTTCAGCGATATGCGGTATTCGACCGGACTCGGCATCGCGTGGGTGTCGCCGATCGGCCCGATGAAGCTCAGTTTCGCCTATCCATTGAAGAAAAAGCCCGGCGATCGGCTGCAACGCTTCCAGTTCCAGATCGGCACCGGCTTCTGACCGCACTGCAAGGCGCCGCCATCGACCTGCTGTGGCAGAATTTCCCCTCGTATTCGGGACGGTCATACAATGAAACTGAGTTCGAAAGCCGCCGCTGTGACGGCGCTGGTGATCGCTTCGGCGCTTGCCCTGCCGGCCTCGGCGCAGGAACTGAAGGTCGGCTATGTCAGCTCGGAGCGCATCCTGCGTGACTCGGCGCCGGCCAAGGCGGCGACGCAGAAGCTGGAAGCCGAGTTTTCGAAGCGCGACCGCGAATTGCAGGACCTCGGCGCCAAGCTGAAGACAGCGGCTGATCGGTTTGAAAAAGATGCACCTGTCCTGAGCGAAGCCGATCGGGCCCGCCGCCAGCGTGAGCTCACCGAACTCGACCGCGACCTGCAGCGGCGACAGCGCGAATTTCGCGAGGACCTGAACCAGCGGCGTAACGAAGAACTTCAGGGCTTGCTCGAGCGCGCCCAACGCATCGTCCGCCAGATCGCCGAACAGGAGAAATACGACCTGATCGTGCAGGACGCCGTCTACTTCAGCCCGCGGGTGG
>JBFINI010000240.1:0-5484 GCA_041611275.1 Burkholderiaceae bacterium | reverse complement strand
TGAACCTGTTCGTGACAGCGGGCATCACCGGCATGTCGATCGGCCAGGTCGTGCGCGCGGCGCTGCCCTGGACGATGGTGCTGTTGGCCTTCCTGGTGATCGTCACCTACGTACCGGCGATGACGCTGCTCCTGCCCAACCTGCTGTTCTGATCATCGCGCCGCGCGGTATGCGGCCAGATGCGGGCTCAGTCGACTGCCTTGTTCCGGTTGGGGCAGGTTCCGCAAGAGATCTTTTCGCCGTCCGGCCCGATCACTGCCGGCCCGCCGCAGGAGCCGCGCAGGCATGGCCGGCGGAAAATCACGCCGATGGCCATCGCGCCGATGCCGATTAGCATCAGCGCCAGCGCCAGGGCAAACACCAGCCAGAAGGTGCTCATCGGCTCACGCGGCGCTCTCCACCGCCGCAAAGCCAGCGGTCGCACGATCATGCAGCCGGCCATCAGCGCCACGGACGATGAAATGCGCTGCGATCTGCTCGCGTTGCGCCAGCGCCCAGCCTTGCTGCGGGCCAAGCACGATCAAGGCCGTGGCCAGCGCGTCGGCAAGCACGCAATCGTCCGCAATGACGGTCACCGAAGCCAGGCCGTGCGCGATCGGTGCGGCGGTGCGCGGGTCGATTTCGTGCGAATAGCGGCGGCCCTGCTGCTCGAAGTAGATACGATAGTCACCCGAGGTGGCCATCGATCGCCCGGACAGCGGGACCACGAGGCGAGCACGCTGCGGGATCGCATCGGGCTCCTCGACGCCGATCTGCCACGCACGGCCCGACGCATTGCGGCCGCGGGTGCGTACTTCACCGCCGACCTCGATCATGTAGTGCTCGACGCCGCCCGCTTCCAGCGCCCGCGCCGCCAGGTCGAGCCCGTAACCCTTGGCGATGCCGCCGAGGTCAGCCTGTAGCGATGCATGCCCCTTGGCGGCCGTCCGCGTTGATGGATCGAGTCGTAGCGAGCGGAAATCCACCGCCGCACGGCCAGCACGCAACTGCTCCGCCGCGGGGATAACCTGCCGCTTTTCCGGCCCGAAGCCCCACGCGTGCACCAGTGGTGCAATCGAAACATCGAAGGCACCGGCGGAGACCTCGGCTACCTGCTGCCCGACCCTCAACACCTCGAACAGGTCCTTCGACAGCGGCAGCGGAGTCGCGGCCGGATGGCGATTCAAGCGCATCAGTTCCGAGTCGGGCCGATACAGCGACATGCCGCGGTTCACGCCGTCGAGCGCCGCGCGCACGTCACCGGCAACTTGCTCCAGCCGCGCCGTCAACAGCGCTGTGCCGGCGATCTTGACCCGATAGGTCGTGCCCATCGTCTCGCCAGTGAACTGCAACTCGGGGCTGGCTTGCGCAGGAGCGCGGTCGCTGCAGCCGGCGAGCGTAAGCGCACCGAGACCGCCGATGGCGCCGAGCAGCCGGCGCCGGCAAGGAGAAAGAATCGTGTCCATCAGGATGCTCCCCCAGGCCGACCGGCCTTGTCCTCGGCATTCGGCACCGCTTCGCGCACGGCCGCCTCGAAGCGGCCCTCGCCATGGCGGATCAGGTAATTGGTCATGTCGCCCATCGACACCAGCCCGTAGACGCGCGGGCCGTCCATCACCAGCAGGTGGCGGAAGCGGTTCACGTGCATCAGCGCCATCGCCGCCTCCACCGTGGTGCCGGGCGAGACGAAGCGCACGTCGCGCGTCATCACCATCGAGATCGGCGTCGTTTTCGGATCGAGCCCGGCGCGAACAACGCGCAGCATCAGGTCGCGCTCGGTGAAGATGCCGTCGACCAGCCCGTCCTCGTTGCGGATCAGCACCGCGCCGATGCGATGCTGCGCGAGCGCGTTGACCGCCTCCATTACGGTAGCGCCGGCGTCGACCGTGATCAGCACGTCGGCATCTTTCTTGAGGCTCATCACCGTTTCGACCGTGTGATGCATCGTTCGTCCTCCGCCGGGCTACAGCCCGAAGTCGTCCAGCATGATGTTCTCCCGGTCGACACCGAACTCCATCGCCAGCTTGATGACCGCCTTGTTCATCACGTCCGGTCCGCACAGGTAAAACTCGATGTCCTCCGGCGCCGGGTGCTGCTCCAGATACACCTTGCGCAGCACGTTGTGCCGCACCAGGCCGATCGGGCCGGTCCAGTTGTCCTCCGGCCGCGGCTCGGACAGCACCAGATGCCACTTGAAGTTCGGGTGCTCGTCCTGCAGCTTGTTGAACTCGTCGACGTAGAAGGCCTCGCTCAGGTTGCGCGCCGAGTACCAGAAGGACATCTTCCGCTTCGATTTCAGCCGCAGCAACTGGTCGAAGATGTGCGAGCGCATCGGCGCCATGCCGGCGCCGGCAGCGACGAAGCACATCTCGTTTTCGGTGTCGCGGGCGAAGAATTCGCCGTACGGTCCGGAGACCGTGACCATGTCGCCGGGCTTCAGCGCAAACAGCCACGAGCTCATTTTGCCCGGCGGGATGTCGTCGCGGTAATCGGGTGCGAAGGCGATGCGGATCGTGAACAGCAGGACGCCCTTTTCGAGCGGGTAGTTGGCCATCGAGTAAGCCCGTTCGACCGGCTCGGTCACGATCGACTTGAAGCGCCACAGGTCGAACTTGTCCCACTCCTCACGGAATTCGGGGTCGATGTCGAAGTCGCGGAAGGCGAGTTCGTGCGGCGGGCATTCGATCTGCACGTAGCCGCCGGCCTTGAAGGGCACGTCCTCGCCCTCGGGCAGGGCCAGCTTCAGCTCCTTGATGAAGGTCGACACGTTGCGATTGCTGATCACGCGACACTGCCACTTGCGCACATCGAAGAACTCGGGCGACAGCTCGATCTTCATGTCGTGCTTGACCTTGACCTGGCAGGCCAGGCGCATCCCGTGCCGCGCCTCGCCCGGCGAGATGAAGCCGGTCTCTGTCGGCAGCAGCTCGCCGCCGCCTTCCTTGACGACGACCTCGCACACGCCGCACGAGCCCTTGCCGCCGCAGGCCGACGGAATGAAGATCTTGTTGGCCGACAACGCGCCGAGCAGCGTGCCGCCGGCCTCGACCTTCAGCGCCTTGTCCGGATCGTCGTTGATGACGATCGACACGTCGCCGGAAGCGACCAGCCGCCGGCGTGCACCCATCAGCAGGCCGACCAGCAGCAGCACGACGATCGTGAAGACGACGACAGCGAGTGCGATGTCGAGCATGTCGGTCCTAGAGCTGGATGCCGGAGAACATCATGAACGCCAGCGACATCAGGCCGGCGCTGATGAAGGTGATGCCCAGTCCGCGCAGTCCGGCCGGAACGTTCGAATAGGTCATCTTTTCGCGGATCGCGGCCAGCGCGATCAGCGCGATCGCGAAGCCGAGCCCCGAGCTGACGCCGAAGACGACGCTTTCGGCCAGCGTGTAATCGCGCTCCTGCATGAAGAGCGACCCGCCCAGGATCACGCAATTGACCGCGATCAGCGGCAGGAACACGCCCAAGGTGTGGTACAGCTTCGGCGCGAAGCGGTCGACTGTCATCTCGACCACCTGCACTGCGGCGGCGATCGAGGCGATGAACAGAATGAACGACAGGAAGCTCAGGTTCACGCCGGCCAGCGCCGGGCTGATCCAGGTCAGCGCGCCCTCGTTGAGCAGGTAGCGCAGCACCAGATTGTTCAGCGGCACGGTCAGCGTCTGCACGAAGACAACCGCCACACCGAGCCCGATCGCCGTCTCGACCTTCTTCGAGCAGGCCAGGTACGAGCACATGCCGAGAAAATAGGCGAGCGCCATGTTCTCGATGAAGATCGAGCGGATGCCGAGGTTAAGGAAGTGCTCCATGGCCTCAGTCTTTCTCTTGCAGCTGCGGCTTCCACTCGCGCAGCGCCCAGATCAGCAGGCCGATGATGAACAGCGCCGACGGCGCCAGCAGCATCAATCCATTGGGCACATACCAGCCGCCATCCTTGGCCAGCGGCAGCACCGTGACCCCGAGCACCTTGCCGGCGCCGAGCAGTTCGCGCGCGAAGGCGACCAGCAGCAGCACCAGCGCGTAGCCCAGCCCGTTGCCGATGCCGTCGAGCAACGACGGGTACGGCGAATGAGACATCGCGAAGCCCTCGGCGCGGCCCATGATGATGCAGTTGGTGATGATCAGGCCGACGAACACCGACAGCTCGAGCGACAGCTCGTACAGCGTCGCCTTCAGCACCTGGTCGAAGACGATCACCAGCGAAGCGATGATCGACAGCTGCACGATGATGCGGATCGAGGTCGGCGTGTGGTTGCGCACCAGACTGACCGCCAGGTTGGCCAGCAGCGCGACGAAGATCACGCCGACGCCCAGCACCAGCGCTTTGTCCACCCGCGTAGTGATCGCCAGCGCCGAGCAGATGCCAAGCACCTGCACGCCGATCGGATTGTTGACCAGCACCGGCTCGATGAGGACCTGGCGCTCTTTCGGCCCGAAGGTCAGCCCACCGGCGGCCGGAGTGACAGCACTCATGAGATCGCTCCTTCACGGAAGCGCTTGAGGAATCTTCCGTAACCGTCGTCGGAAAGCCAGAACTGCATCAGCCGGGTGATTGCAACGCTGGTCACCGTCGCCCCGCTGATGCCATCGACCTGCAGCGGATCCTTCTCGGGCGGGCCGGCCTGGCCCTTGATCACTTTGATGCCGGGCTTGCCCTGCTCGTCATAGCTCTTGCGCCCTTCCCACAACGCCAGCCAGCTCGGGTTGCCGATCTCGCCGCCAAGGCCGGGCGTCTCGCGATGCTCGTAGTAGGTCAGGCCGCGCACCGTGTTGGCATCGCGCCCGAGCGACAAGAAACCGTAAACGGTGCCCCACATGCCGAGCCCCTCGACCCCGATCACCACCTGGTCGACCTGGTCGTCCTTCATCACGAAATAGACGACGCCGCGGTTGGGCAGCCGCCGCACGCCGGCGTCGTTGTCCGGCGCCAGACGGCTTGTCGCCGGATCATTGCGCGCGCGGCGCTGATCGTAGTTGCGCGCATCGACCTCGCCTTCGGGCACCAGTTCTCCACTGGCGATGTCGACCAGTCGCGCCTTGATGCGCGTGCCGAAGTACTGCTCGACGTCGCCTCGGCCGACGTCGGCGCCGGGCTCGACCAGTCCGGCCGCGACCAGCACGTTCTTTTCCATGTACAGCCGCGCGTTGGCCTGCTGGCGCGGCTGCAGTGAGACCGCGGTGACCGAGATCAGCAGCGCGCAGACCACGCACACCACCGTGGCGAAGATGATCGTGTAGCGGGTCGAGTTGATATTAGCCATCGCGCGCCAGCCTGCGCTTGATGTTCGCCGAGAGGAAGGTGTGGTCGATCACCGGCGCCATCACGTTCATGAACAGGATCACCAGCATCACCGCCTCCGGGTAAGCCGGGTTCACCACCCGGATCAGCACGATCAGCGCGCCAATCAGGATGCCGTAGACCCACTTGCCCTTTTCCGAGAATGGCGAGGTGACCGGATCGGTGGCCATGAAGACGGTGCCGAAGGCCCAGCTGCCGAG